>JAKEHX010000511.1 GCA_022614795.1 Planctomycetaceae bacterium
ATCTGGAAGTTGAGCAGGATCGTCTCTTCAATGGCCCGCGGCGTAACCTTGACGTTGGTGACCGTGCGGGCCGAGACCAGCGGAGTGCGCGGCGTAAGCACCAGATTCGCCGCATAGTTCGGCGCGCGGAACCGCAGCGCCCCCTTGGCCAGCGGCTGCTGGTCTGCGGCCAGCCAGCCGATCGCCTGCATCAGCAGCACGTTGTCGGCGTTCTGGATATTCTCGAGCCGCACGTCGGTGTCCGGATCGGGCAGAACGACGAAATCTCCCTCTTGCTTGGACACGCCGAGCACTTCAATGACTGGCGCGGGAATGGTCCTGGTCTTCGGCTCGCCGTCGGGCGACGGCGGATCGCCGACCCCGACGATGCGGCCAAAGAGGGTGAGCGTGAATTCGCCGGTGCGGCCGTCGAGCAATTGCACGGTCAGCTTCCGTCGGTTGTTCTCGGTCGTGATCGCCCACTCCAATCCGGCGGGCCCCAGCCGGTCAAGCTCGAACCCCCGCGGCAGGAACAGCTCGGCCCGATAGAGCGGCTGCCCTTGGACGCGATAGACGACGGCTGCGTCGAGCGTTGTGTCGCGCTCAGCGACGCGCAGCGCCGCCCGCACTTCCGCCGTCGTCGCCTGCGGCAGCTCCGTAGCAGCCAGGCGCAGCACCGCCGGCGGCCGCACGAAGCGGAAGGTCTGGTATGGCTTGACGACAAGGACGGCGGCGTCGCTGGCGTCGGACGTTTGCTCGACGGCGGCGGTCTGCCCCTCGGCATCGGCCCGCGCCAGGCCGCTGGCCGACACGGTCCGCAGGTCCAGCCGCGGGCTCTTCCGCACGGCAATCTCGCCCTGCTGAAGGGCCGCATCAATGACAAGGACGGTCGGGGCGTTGAACTCGGCCAGCTCGCCCCGACCGACGCGTCCGCGCTTCGCGAGTTGGATCGTGACCGTTTCGGTTCCCTGGGCCGGCTTGAGCAGCGTCACGTCGAGCGTCTGCTCCATGCCCACCTTCTTGACCGTCCAGCCGCGAAGGTTGTCGCCGGCTACCTGTTCGACGAGGTAATCGGCGGGCACGGCGAAGGTGAAGGCGTCGCGGAAGGCCCGGCCGAACTCCAGCCGCACCTGCCACACGAGGCGCAGGGCATCTTCACGGACATCGAGGACGGCGGACGATTTGGCGGTCAGGCTCTGATCGACCTGCCCTTCGGACACCTTGGCCCGCCACTGGAGGTCGAGCTGTCCGGTGGCCGTGAGCGCGGTTTGGATCTCTTCGTTGTCGGCCTTGGTCTCGAAATTCGGCCGGTCGGCGAGACTCGTGTGGCGGATTTCCGTGCCGGCTGTCGGCGCGGTCAGCGTCAGGGCGGCTGCCGGCCCGACAGGCAGTTGCCCGTGGACAATCCGCCAACCTCCCTGCCGCGTCAAGCCGAGATGAATGGTCAGCTCGAGCTTCTTCCGCCCCTTGCCGGACAGGTGCAGCAACAAGAGCCGCGGCGGCAAGGCCTCGGCGGCATTGGGCGCGGGATTGGCGGCTTGTTGGGCGGGCTGTTGTGCGGGGGCATTGGGCGCAGTTCCCTCGGGCTGGACGACTTGCAGCCTGGCCGAAGCCCCATCGACGGTCGCCTTCACCAGCACGCCGCCGCCGAGCGTCATCGGCACGGCCACCGGCTTGTCGGAATAGACGTCGATCTCGATCGTGCCGCGGACGGCCAGCGAATCGGCGGCGGCCAGCGTCGCCTGATACGTCGCTCCGGCCAGGGCAAAGTCAGCCGGCAGCGCCTGCGTCACGATCTTCTTGTCGGGATTGGCTCGGTTGAACAGCTCGACGTACTTTTCGTAGGGCACCAGGAGTTTCTGGCCTGGGCCGCGCTCCTCCGGTTTCTCCGGATCATACGGCACAACCACGGCATCGGCGGGAACGGTCACTGGGCCCGCGATGTCATCGACCAGCGGCAGGATGTCCTTGAGATTGACGATCCGCACGCCCGCCGGCTCCTGAGCGGTCGCACTTCCTCCGCAAATTGCGAGCGCCGCGGCAACGAGCAGCGCGGCTACTTGCTGGGCTGGCGCCGGGAATTTCATCAGGCCGGCGGGGAGCCTGGCCCCGATCCAGCGGCCCGCAGCGATCAGGGCCGCGGCCAGCGGGAAATAAATGGCCAGTGCACAGCCGGCGTAGAACGCCGCGTCCAGCACTTCGGCCACTTCCTCGAAACGATCGCTCACCAGCAGCGGCAGCGAAGCGGCCAGGAGAACGACAATCACAAAGGCCGCCTTCCGGCGGGCGGACTGCAACGTCATCCCCACACCGACCAGAACCACCAAGAGGCCGATGCCCCAGGCCGCGGCTTGGACGCGGCGATTGTCGATCACCGCGGCCTTGAGCTGCGGGCTGGCACCCAGGCTGGTGAACGTGATCGCCTGGCCGCCGCCGTCGGCCCGCATGTCGATCCGCAGCGAGCTGACTCCCTTGAGCGTGTAGTCAACGGCGGCCTGCTGGCCGCCACCGCTTCTATCGCCTTCATGCCCTTCTGTGGCAGCGCGCGTCTTGGTGGCTTCCTCCGCCGGATCGGCAGGTTTCATTTCGGCATCGCGGCGCGGTTCGCGGTAAGCGGCGTTGGGGGCTTCTGGCGCAGCAAATTGTGGCTGAGCAGTCGGCGGCGGAATGGCTTCGGCGGGCCTATCCTCCGCGGCCGGGGCGAGAGGGGGGGCTATCCTATCGAACGTCGCAGCTTCGCTGGCGGCTGGGGCAGTGGTTGTCGCTTGCGGGGCGAGTGCTTCAAAATTCCCATGAATGTCGTGATAGCTGTGGTCCGCAAATCCCTTCTGCCTCAGGTAGTTGGACGACGACATTTGCCGCGCCAGTGCGCCGCTTCGATACCACGGATCGTATCCGCCCGCGAGCTGATACAGCACGGCGGCGACTTTCAGCGCCGCGGGCACGCGCGGCTCAATTGCTGTCGTATAAACGGTCCCGTCGCTACGGCGAATCGCATAGCCGCTGGGCAACTGGAGCGTCCAGTCGAGGTCGGCCTGAGGCACGGCCCGCTGTTCGTCGCTGCCGATCGCCCGCACCAGAAGCTGCGGGGCAATCGCCTCGATCTGCCCGGCCAGGCTGAGTCCGGCGCCGGTTGTTTCATAGACGACCCGCAGCGTCCGCACCGACAATCGCTCTTGCGCTGGCAGGCTGATGAGCAGGCTGCCTCCCTCCTTCTGCGGCTTGGTCGGCTGCTGGTCGAGGGCAATCGTCCACAGCGTGGAACCGGCCGGCAGGCGGACCTCCAGGAGCGTCGCCTTGGTCACGAGGTCAAATTCGACCAGCGACTGGCTGCGGCCCGACGAGGCGAGCTTGGTCGTGAGGCGGGCCATCTGTACCAAGGCCGGTGGCAATCCATACGGCTCGCGGCGCTGGACGCTCAGCGTCACCGTGGCCGCATCGCCGACGTAGCCATACGCCCCGATCACGCGCCGGCCGACTTCATGTTCTGCTCCGGAAAGCTCGCCCACATCGACCGGGCGGGCGGTCGTCGTGAGCGTGATATCCAGCTCTTCGTCCCCTTCGACCGCGACCAGGGCCGACTGATATTCCACCTCGGTCGCGGTCACCAGCGGCACGCTAAACCGCGCGAGAGCCAGCGGGTCGTAACGCTTTTCAAAATCGACCGCCAGGCGGACTGGGCCGATCCGTCGGTCGGCGAGCTGCACTTCCCAGCGGCGCTGGCCGCCGTCGTCACTACTGCGGAATTCCTTGACCACCGTGCCCGCGAGGCCGCGAATGCTGATCTCCTTGGGCGTGTCTTTGGGCAGCAGGAAATAGACCCGCCGCGTGCGGGCTTCGCGCACGTCGTAGTTCAGCTCGTAGTGTGCGATCAGGTTGTCAGGCTCGATGCGGAAGAACGAATAGACCTGGGCCATGAGCGAGGGCTTCGTCCGCTCGACGTTGAGCGAAACGGCAAACGGCCGGGCCTGATAGCGATAGGCGAGCGCGGTCGGCAGATTAGCCAGGCCAAACGCCGCTTTCTCGGGGTCCAACAGGGGCGTGAGCCCTTCCAGCTTGTCGGGCCGCACGACCAGGTCGTCGAGCGTTTGCGCGGCGACCGCGCCCGTATCGACCGTGGCCCCTTCGATCGCGACCCGCGGATATTCGATCGACTGATTTTCCCAATCGGCCAGCCAGCCGGCGGGCGTATTGAGCAGCTCGAAGTTGACGGTCGCCGTCTGACCGATCGCGATGCCGCCCGGCAGGCGGACGAGGACGCGCGTGCCGCCGTCTGCCGCGGGATATCGCTCGATCGAAAGCGGTGCGCCGTCGGCCCGCGTGACCTGCGTCACTTGCCAGCCTTTGGGAATCGTGAAGCGGAAGTCGAACAGGTTCTCGGCTTCGGGCGTGAGGGCAAAGCCCCCGGTGAACGTCAGGCCCCGGTCGGCGATGAGCAGCAGCGAATTGGTCGCCACTTTCAGCCCGGCCGGCGGGCGGGCAAAGCGGGCAGTCAGATCGAACGGCGCGGCAGGAGCATAGTAGGTGACGACTTGCCGGACGTCGGGCGCGCCGGGCTCGGCATTGAGCACGCTGGCGGGAATCGCTCCGGCCAGGACGCCGGCATCGATCGGCAGCAGGTTGCCAAACGCGATGTTCTCGGGCCGCAGGCGGTCCTCGACCAACAGGCCGAGCACCGCGACCTGCCCCTCGACATCAAGCGGCGTGAGGGCGGGGAACTTCCAATTGGCCAGCGAGGCGAGCCAGTCCTTGTCGGCTTCGGGCGAACGATTGGCCGAGATTTGGACGACGATCTGCTCGGTGGTCGGTTCCCGGAGCGTCAATTCCAGCGTCTTCGCGTCCCCGTCCTGCTTCGTTTCCCAGCGGGCCAAGAGGGGCGATTCGGCCCGGGTCACTTCGAAGCCGGCGGGCACCGAGAAGCGGAGCTTATCGACCGCTCCGTGCAGCACGCGGTGCGACACGGTGGCGTGAATGCGTTCGTAACCTTGCGTGACTTCATCGACGAGCACGCTGCGGGCCACGACCACCCGCTCGGCCTGAAGCAGCCG
>JAKEHX010000512.1 GCA_022614795.1 Planctomycetaceae bacterium
GGTCGCCGTGTCGAGGCGGGCCTGATCGAGCAGCTTCGTAATCTCGCCCATCCGCTGCTGGATCAGCAGCTCCTTGGCCTTGTTGTAGGTCTCCTCCAGCCGCTTGGCCCGGTCGGGCTCGTTTTTCTCGATCGACTGGCGGAGCGTGCGGAACTTGCGTTCCAGCTCTTCCATCATTCGCTCGACCCGCTGCTGGCGGACGCCCAGCGGGGTCGTACCGCTAGGGACAGCCGCTGGCCCCTCCTGGCTCCAGAGGGCGGCAGGGACCATGAGTCCGGCAATCAGCATCCAGGCGAAAGCACGCAACATGGCTTGACCTCGGGGGTATTGGATCGGACGCTGCTACCCTTAGTTTCCGCAGCCGGGCAGTTGGTTCACGTATCCCCTAATATGACGAGCCAAAGCGGCAAAGGTAAAGCGCGGGATTGTAAATTGCACTCGACAGGGCTGTTTTCCGGGCCAATTCCCTTTCGCAAATAAAAGCTACTCTGGCCGGATCTCGACGCTCAGCGTGCCCCGGTTGTCCGCCAGGCCCGACGACGTCTCGTTGATGGCGAGGTAAAGCGTGCCGGAGCTGGCCGGCGTGAGGCGCGTGGCAAGGCCGATTGCCTCCGGGCTGGCCAGCGGCGTCATGGCAGACGGCTCTTCCCCTTTAACCGCGCCGACGAGCATTCCCAGCGGCCGGCCGTTGTGATAGCGAATCGTGACGCCGCCCGCCTCACACGGCCACGGCTTGTCCCCTCCCGCCACCGTATAGCGGCCAGTGGCGGTGATCCGGTAGCTTTTGCCGGCTTCCAACTTGAAGCCTACCGACTGCCAGCCGCGATCGCTGGCGAGCGTGACTTTCGCGCCGGTCGGCGGCAAATCGACCGCCGGACGATGAACGATCGCGGACCGCGCAAAGTCGTAGCCATAGTCGCACTGCACCACGAACAGCCGCCAGTCCTCGCTGATCGCTGGCCAGTCACCTTTCAGCCGCTCGCGAAGCCGCTGCGCGAATTCCGCGCGTCCCAGCCGCACATCGCTTTGCATCTCGCGAAACGCCCGCTGCGTGAGCGGATGCCCGTCGAGAAAAGCCGCCGCCGCCCAGCACCAGCCGTACGGCTCTTGCTTGAGATGAGCGTTGTTGTCGTAGTCCATGATCCCGGGCAGCGACAATCCCCTGCCGGCGGCATATTCATCGCGGACGATCTTGACGCGTCCCCAATACGGCACCTCTTCCTTGCCGCCCGGCATGACGCCGAGCGTCAGCTTGCCTTTCTCCCAGCGGTGCGTGCCCAAAAGCTCCGCAAGCCCCTCCATGTACCACGGCGGCCCGGCCCCGCCGAGCCACCGGTACATAAACAAGTGCGTCCCCTCGTGCAGCAAGAGGTGCCGCCGGTAATAAGCGCTCGGCTGGTCGTAGATCCAAAGCTGTCCCTCCGTCGAGTAGCCGTTCGGGAACGGCGGCAGGCTCTCCGGATAGAGCCGAGTGCCGACGAACCGTTCCTTGTCGCGCATCACGTAGCCGACGGTCGTCCAATCGGCCACGTCGGCCTCCCTGACGCCAAAATATTTGCACCACATCGGAACCGCCGCGTCGAACACGGCAGGCAACTCATCGACCTCGCCCGCGGGCAGATCGGTATACAGCGTCACGTGCTTGCCTGCGATTTTGCGAATGCCGGCCGTAACAAGGCGCTGCTCGTCGATCTTGGGCAGCGAAAAATCGTCGGCCTGTGCACGACTTCTATGGCCGGCAAGCGTGATCAGACCAATCAGGGGCGGCGCCAACCATTGCCATCCACTTCGGTCCAGCCAGGTCATGTCGCCTCCCGGCGCGAGTAACTCAGCTATGATGGGCATCGCCCGCTCGATACATGCATTCTACCTTAGCGGATCAAGCTTCGGCCCATGACTTCGTCCTCGCCGCCGCCCGCTGCCGCCAATTGGCACACCGTTCACTGCATGGCGGGCGCCGTTGCGGCCCTGGCGGGGCTGGTTGCTGTGGTCAATGCCGTTTATGTCGGCCAGGACCTCGGCACGGACGGTTGGCGCGCCGGAGCGATGGCCCTTTGCCTAGCGGCGGCGGCGTATTTGGCCGCTTCGTCGCTCGATCATTGGCTGCGAGGCCGCTGGCACGATTTGCCGCCGCGGGCCGAGCCCTGGCTGTCGATCCTGATTCTGGTGCTGGGCTGGTTCGTGCTGGCCCGCGGCCCATCGTCGCGCATGTTGCTGGCCGGCCTGGGCCCGACGATTGCGGCGCTTGCCGCCGCAGCCGGCATTTCGCTCTTGGTTCACGTCCGCGAGCGATTGGTTTTGGCAAGGCCGGCCACAGCGATCGCACGCGCCTGGCCGCTGGCGGCCTGGCGATGCGCCTTGGCCGCGGCCGTGCTCTTGGGCGCAGCGATGCTCGAATCGCGCCCGCTACCCACGGTCAAGCCATGGGAGGATACACTCATGCCTTCTCCGGAATCCGCATGGCATAGAACGAGCGCCAGACGAACGTCAATGCGATGACCAGCATGACCACGCCGATGTATGGCGTGAAGTCCACCTTTCCCGCGGCAGTCGCTGAAACCTGGTTGTGTACGGCGATTTCGACGGCCAGCAGGCCGAACAGCGTCGAGAACTTGATGATCGGATTGAGGGCCACGCTGGTCGTGTCCTTGAAGGGATCGCCGACCGTGTCGCCGACGACGGTCGCGGCATGCAGCGGCGTGCCCTTCTCCTTCAGATCGACCTCGACGAGCTTCTTCGCATTGTCCCAAGCCCCGCCCGCGTTGGCCATGTAGATCGCCTGGAACAGCCCGAACACGGCGATCGCCACCAGGTAGGCCACGAAGAAATTGGGATTGAAGAAGGCAAAGGCGAGCGTGATTGTCATCAGCGCGATGAAGATGTTCCACATACCGGCTTGGGCATACTCGGTGCAAATGCGGACGACGGTCCGGCTGTCGTCGATGTCGGCCTCTTTCTTGTCGAGCTTCATGTTCTTCTTGATGAACTCGACCGCCCGGTAAGCGCCAGTGGTGACAGCCTGCATCGACGCTCCCGAAAACCAGAATATGACCGCTCCTCCGCATATGAAGCCGAGAAGCACAGGGGCATCGGTCAGGCTCAACTGCAAGAGGCCCCGCTCCTCCAGCAGGAGGATGATGGCGAAAATCATCGTCGTCGCGCCCACGACCGCCGTGCCGATCAGCACCGGCTTGGCAGTGGCTTTGAACGTGTTGCCGGCCGAGTCATTGGCTTCGAGATAGTGCTTGCCCTGTTTGAAGTCGGGTTCAAAACCGAAATCGCGCTGGATTTGTTGCTTGACGCCGGGGATGTGCTCGGTCTGAGCCAGCTCGAAGATCGACTGGGCATTGTCAGTCACCGGGCCATAGCTATCGACGGCGATGTTCACCGGGCCCATGCACAGGAAGCCGAATGCCACGAGTCCAAAGGCAAAGATCGAGGCATGCGGGCCCATCATCGCGCCGAGGCCGGGCTCCTGCAGGCTGATGAAATAGGCGATCGCCATGAGGCCGGCGATCAACATGCCTTTCCAGAAGGCGCTGAAGTTGCCAGCGACGATGCCTGAGAGAATGGTCAGCGACGAGCCCCCCTCGCGGCTGGCGGTGACAATTTCGTGCACGTGCTTGCTATGCGAGCTGGTGAAGATCTTCGTGAATTCGGGGATCAGCACGGCGGCCAGCGTGCCGCAGCTGATGATCGTGGCGAGCTGCCACCACAAGTTTTTGAGGGCGAGCGTGCCGGTGGTGGATGTGACACTCAGGTCGCCAATCAAGAGCCAGCTCATGCCGAACGACGTGGTGATGCACAGGATCGACGCGATCCAGATCAGCCGGGTCAGCGGCTCCTCAAAGTTGAATTCCTTGAGCCCCTTGTATTTGGCTTCAGAAATGGCCTGGTTGACGAAGTACGAAACGCCCGACATGAAGTCCATCAAAAACCGCATGGCGAAAATCCACACGATCAGCTTGGCCTGGAGGTCGAGGTAGTCCGTGCCCGCGTTCTTCTGGGTGACGGCCAGCGTAATGAACGAAATCAGGGCCACGCCCGTCACACCGTAGGTCTCAAAGCCGTCGGCGGTGGGGCCGACCGAGTCGCCGGCGTTGTCGCCGGTGCAGTCGGCGATGACGCCCGGGTTGCGCGGATCGTCTTCCTTGACGTTGAAGACGATCTTCATCAAATCCGAACCGATGTCCGCGATCTTGGTGAAGATGCCGCCGGCTATACGCAGGGCTGAGGCGCCCAGCGACTCGCCGATCGCAAAGCCCAGGAAGCAATAGCCCACGATCCGCCGATCGACGAAGAGCAGGATGATGACCATCATCACCAACTCAAGCGAAATCAAAAACAGGCCGATCGACATGCCAGCCCGCAGCGGGATATTCACCACGTCCCATGGCTGGCCGCGGAGCGACGCGAACGCCGTGCGGGCATTGGCATACGTGTTGACGCGGATTCCGTACCAGGCGACCGCATACGACCCGCCCATCCCGACGATGGCGAAGAAGAGTACCAGGGCGATGGTCACCGGCGCGCTGATGCCCTCCGGCTCGCCGGGCAAGGGGGGCGTGTGGCTGATCCAGAGGTAATAGGAAATCGCAGCTCCGATTAAGATAAACAGCATTATCAGGAATCTGCCCTGCTGGATCAGGTAGGTCTTGCAGGTTTGGAAGATGATCTCGGCGATGTCCAACATCGATTGGTGGGCCGGCTGCCGCTTGATCTGATAGAGCTGATACAGACTGATGCCCAAAGTGCCGCAAATCACAAATGACCCGACCAGCAGCAGCATGCCGGCATTAATCTTCTGCCCGAAGATGTTGAAGAAGGCGTTTTCGTCCCAGAGATCGGGGATCGCCAGGTCGGCTTCGCTGCCCAGGGCAGTCGAAGCGGAAAGTGCGACAAGTACCGCAATCGCGGCGGCTAGTGGCGTCGCAAGTCTTTTTGCGACAAAGCGTTGCAAAGTCATCGGGAAGTCAGTCCTGAAAGGGAAGGAACATTTATTTGCCAAGGGCGCTGTGTCACTGGCGGCGGGCTGCGCAGCAACACCCCGCAGCCCCTCGCCAGCCGTGACGAGCGGAGAAAGTCGGCCGGTAAGGCGGGAAGGCCGAGTGCATCCCTGCTATTTGAGAAACTCAGGAACCAGCGATCCTTACAAGTTCGTGAAGTCGGGGAGTTTAGCGAAACGGGGCGCGAGTCGTCAACCGGGCAGGGACCGTCGGGATGGCGGTGGAAATGCCCTTAATCCAAAGATGCGGGCGACGAACGATCCGCAGCATCACGCGGGCGGGCTTTCGCTGGCCCCTTCGCCATCCTCGGGCTTCTTTTTCTTCTTGTCGAAGAGTTGCATCAAGTCGGAGAACGAGCGCATCGGCTCTTTGCCTTCCTCCTGCGCCTTGGTGATCGGCTTGAATTTTTTGGGCTTTGTCGGGGCGCGCTCGATCGTTTGCGGATGGCTTGACGCTGGTCGCCCGCCGCGCCGCGAATCGCGCCGGCCGCCGCCCCCCTGCGGTCGCGGCGGACGCTGGTCTTGTCCTTGCGCACCAGCGCCCGCGCCGGCGGGCTGCGCGCCAGTCTGCTGCGGCCGTCCTCCGGCGGGTTGACGTGGCGGGCGTGGCGGGCGCTGCTCTTGCTGCTTCGGCGGGCGCTGCTGACCGCCGCGGTCCCGCGGGCCGTGATGCGGGCGCTCGCTGCCAGGACGGATTGCCGTCAGCGAGACGCGCCGGCGGTTCTTATCGACTTCCACGACCCAGACGTGGAGCACATCGCCCACCCCGACCACTTCGTGCGGGTCGCGAATGTACCGGTCCGCCAAGCGGCTGATGTGTACCAGGCCGCTGTCGGACAGGCCGATATCGACGAACACGCCGAAATCGACCACATTCAGCACCGTGCCGGAAAGCTCCATTCCCGGCGACAGATCTTCCAGCTTCATGATCCCGCGGCGGAAAACCGGAGCCGCGAGGCTGTCGCGGGGATCGATCCCCGGACGGCACATCGACATCAAAATGTCGTCGAGCAAGTGCCACCCGATACCCAGCTCGACCGCAAGTTTCGGCACATCGATTTGATTGGCCCGATCGGCGATTTCGCGGCGAGCCAGGGCATGGCCGTCGTCGGCTTGGGCCGGAGCTGGTTGGGCGTCAGCGGCGGGTTGAGAGTCAACAGGCGGAGTGGGAGTGGCTGTAGAATGGATGTTGGATTCCGCTAGAGTCGCCGACGATGGTTCTTCGTGCGTTTCGGGGGGCGGCGAACGGAGCGCGACCAACTCCGCGGGCGACATGACAACAGTTGCCGCGGAGCCGCTTCCCGCTACAAACTCCGTCTCCCCCTCGCCCGCTCTCCCACCTTCCCCTTCTTGAACCGCAGCGGGCGTCGAACTCACCGTCTCGACAGGCGGCGAAGGCGCGTCGACAAGCTCCGCCGCGAACTCCTTTTTCTCCTCCTTCTTGACCGGCCCGGGAACCGCACGGGCCAAGGCTTCCTCGTCGAGGCCCAGCTTCTCCAGCACTTGCCTGGCGACGTCGTAGCTTTCCGGGTGAATCCACGTCGCGTCGAGCGGATTCTCGCCCCCGATGACCTTCAAAAAGCCGGCCGCTTGCACGAACGTCTGTTCGCCGAAACCGGGAACCTGCTTTAGCTCGTCCCGGTTTTTGAAGGGGCCTTTCTCGCGGCGATATTCATACACTCGCCGCGCGGTGAGCGCATTCATCCCCGAGACGTACCTGAGCAGTGCCGGGCTGGCCGAGTTGACATCGACACCGACGAAATTCACTGCCGACTCGACCACCGCGTCCAGCGAATCCTTCAGGTGTTTGGCCTTGATGTCGTGCTGATACAGGCCCACGCCCAGGTTCGCCGGGTTGATCTTCACCATTTCCGACAGCGGATCGAGCAGCCGCCGGCCGATTGAAATGGCCCCCCTCTGGAGCGCGTCATGCTGCGGCAATTCCTCGCGGCCCAGCGGGCTCGTTGAGTAGATGCTCGCCCCGGCCTCGTTCACCACGACGTAGGCGACGTCCCGGTCCTTCAGCTCCTCGGCAAGGACATCGGCCACCAGCTGCTCGGTTTCCCGACAACCTGTCCCGTTGCCGATCGCGACGACCGAGACGTTGTGCTGCTTGACCATGTCGGCCAGACGCTGGCGGGTCTTTTTGCGCCGCTCCTCGTCCTTGCCGATGACGAAGACCATTCCCAGCCCGAGCACGTTGCCGAATTCGTCCAGGGCCGCCATCTTGCTGCCGCTCTTGAAGCCCGGGTCGATCGCCAACACCCGGCGGCCGCGCGTCGGCGGCTGCAAGAGCAGCTTTCGCAAATTGCGGATGAAAACCTCAACGGCGTGCTGCTCGGCTTTGTCCGTCATCTCCCGCCGGATCTCGCGCTCCAGGCTCGGCTGAATCAGCCGGATCAGAGAGTCGCGCACGCACCCGCGCAAATACTCGCCATGCGGATGGTCTGGGCGAACAACATACTGCTCCGCCTCGCGCAGCATCGCGTCCGTGTCGAATTCGAACTTCACGCGGATGGCATGGGCCCGCTCGCCCCGGTTCATCGCCAGCACGCGATGAGGCGGCACCTTCCCCAGCGGCTCGGAGTAGTTGTAATAGTCCTTGAACGCATGTTCGCCAACGATCTTCTTTTTCTTCTTCTTTTTCTTCTTCAGCACGGCGGCCAGCGGGGCGGCGACAGGCGTCGCCGGAGCCTCGAACAAGCGGCCAGCAGGCAACACACCCTGTGGCGATTCGGATGCTGGCGCGGACGCTGAGTTGCTCGACGATTCAGGAATGGGAGTGGGAGCAGGTGGGAGCGGGGGAGATGTCTCAGGCGAAGGATCGTCGACTTCACTCTGTGTTTCTGCCACCGTTTCCTGGGCCATGGCCTTCCAATGGGCGGGCGACATGACCACCGTCGCGGCGGAAGCGGCTTCGCTGGCAACCGTCGTTTCCGTCTCCACGGCGGTTTGGGCCTCGGCAAAGTCAACGGCCGCAGTTTTGTGCTCTGATTCGACGCCATTCGATGCTGTCGCCCCCTCGCCGCCTTCCCCGCTCTCCCCATCGGAAGCCGCCCCGTTCGAAACCGGCGCTGGCGTTAATTCCGCTTGGACCGCAGTCGTCGTGACAGGCGCCGCGATTGGCGCCTCCACTTTTGTGCAGACGACTTTGCCGGATCGCTGAAAGATTCGCCGCAGCCGGCCGCGCAGCTCGGCGTAGTCGCCAATTCGCTCGGCGATCAAATGCCCCACCCCCGCCAGCACTTCGTCGACCGTGTGCAGTTCCTTCTCGGCCGAGACAAATGTGGCGGCCCGCGACTGCATGTCCGCCGCGTTTTCGTGCGCCTCGA
>JAKEHX010000513.1 GCA_022614795.1 Planctomycetaceae bacterium
AAGGCCGCGGCATTTTGGATCGCGCCGAATTGGCCGCTGTCGCTGTTGTCCTTCACATCGGCAAAGGCCCGCACAATCCGCTCATGACCGCAGACCCAGCCAATCCGCCAGCCAATCATGTCAAAGCCCTTGCTCAGCGAGTGGACTTCGACACCGACGTCCATTGCTCCCGGCACAGCGAGGAAGCTCGTGGGGGGCTGGTCGTACGAGAGGAGGCCATGAGCCGCATCCTGCACCACGACGAAGCTATGTTCGCGGGCCAGGGCAATCACTTGCTCGTAGAATTCGCGGGTCGCCGTCTTGCCAGTCGGGCTGTTGGGATAGTTCACCACCAGCAGCTTCGTGCGCTTCCAGACGTCGGGCGTGATCGTCGTGAAGTCGGGGAAAAAATGGTTCTCGGCCAAGAGCGGCAGGCGGAACACGCTGCCGCCACAATAGCGGGTGTGCGTGCCGGCGACCGGATAGCCGGGGACGGTCATCAGCGTGGTGTCGCCCGGGTTGATGAAGCACGCCGGCAGCATCGCCAGGGCTGGCTTGCTGCCGATCGAGTGGTTGATCTGAGTGACCGGATCGAGGGCGACCCCAAACGTCCGCTGCATGAACCGGGCCGCGGCCTCCTTGAACGCCGCGTTGCCGTTGTCCATGTAGCCGCGATTTTCGGGCCGATTGATCTCTGCGGCCATCTTGCGGCGGACCGGCTCGGGGGCCATGGCGTCGTTTTCGCCAATTCCGAAGTCAATGAGCGGCCGGTGGGGAGCGTCAGCCAGCGCCTTGCGTTTGGCCCGCTTGATTTTCTCGAACTTGTAGATCTCGGTCCCTTTGCCGTAACTCGCGCCGCCGATCCGCTCGGCAAACAGGTTCTGAAAATAAGGGTCACTCATAGGTGGAATGTGCCTCTTTCGGCCAGATTATCGGACAAGCGTAAATGCGGACAGGGGACAGGGTCCCGACTCCCGGCCCCTGGTCCAGCGGCGTATGCTTCTAACAGGGACTGATCCACACGGAAGCTGATGCGGAGAACGAACATGGCCCGCCTGGAAGCGCTTGGCGATGTCGCCGCCCTGAATAACACGACGCCGGTTCCCGAGCGGGGACTGTCGATCGGCCAATACTTGATTCGCCGGCTTCAGGACTATGGCATTCGCGACGTGTTCGGCATTCCGGGCGATTACATCCTCACGTTTTATGGCCTGCTCGAAAAAAGCCCCCTCCGCGTCGTCGGCTGCACGCGCGAGGACAACGCCGGTTTTGCGGCCGACGCCTACGCCCGCATTCACGGCATGGGCTGCGTCGTCGTGACCTACTGCGTCGGCGGCCTGTCGGTCTGCAACTCGGTCGCGGGGGCGTATGCCGAGAAGTCGCCGGTGGTCGTTATCTCCGGCGCCCCGGGCCTGGGGGAGCGGGTCAACAACCCGCTCTTGCACCACAAGGTCCGCGACTTCCATACGCAGATCGAGGTGTTCGAAAAGCTCTGCATCGCCGGGACGGAGCTGGAAGACCCCGTCGTCGCATTTCGCGAGATCGATCGCGTCCTCGATGCGGCGGCCCGCTTCAAACGGCCTGTCTATATCGAGCTGCCCCGCGACATGGTCGAGGTCGTGCCGCACATCGCTCATGCCTTCCATGCCGCGCAAACCGAAGCCGACCCGCAGGTCCTCGCCGAGGCGGCCGACGAAGCGTCCGCCCTGCTCGCCAAGGCCCAGCGGCCGATCATTATCGCCGGCGTCGAGATCCACCGCTTCGGCCTCCAGGAGAAAGTCCTCTCGCTGGCCGAGAAGCACGGCCTGCCAATCGCGGCGACCATCCTCGGCAAGAGCGTCGTTCCGGAAAAACACCCGCTCTATATTGGCCTCTACGAAGGGGCGATGGGGCACGCCGAGGTGACGCGGTTCGTCGAAGAGAGCGATTGCGTCTTGCTCCTGGGGGCGTTCATGACCGATTTGAACCTGGGCATCTTCACGGCCCAGCTCGATCCGGCCAACTGCATCTATGTGACCAGCGAGCAGCTCCGGATTCGCCACCACCACTACCACCAGGTGCCGCTGGGTGACTTCCTCGATCAGCTCCGGCAGCGCGAGGTCCGGGTCGCGCGCCGCGAGATTCCCGCCGAACTCCGCCCACACAAACATGCCTTCCAGCTCGATCCGAGCGCGAAGCTCTCAATACGCCGGCTGATCGCCCGGGTGGATGAGCAGATCGACGCCAACACGATTGTGATCGCGGATATCGGGGACGCCCTGTTCGCCGCCAGCGAGCTGACGATCCACGAGCAGACCGACTTCCTCAGCCCGGCCTACTACACGTCGATGGGCTTCTCGGTGCCGGCGGCTCTAGGCGCCTTGACCGCGCGACCCGATGCGCGGGTGCTCGTGATCTGCGGCGACGGGGCGTTCCAGATGACCGGCATGGAACTCTCGACGATCGTCCGCCACGGCTACGCCCCGATCGTCATCGTCCTCGACAATCATGGCTACGGCACCGAGCGGTTCCTGCATCCGGGCAACTGGCAATTCAACGAAATCCACCCCTGGAAATACCACCAGCTCCCCGCGCTCCTCGGCGGCGGCACGGGCTACGAGGTCCGTACGGAAAAGGAGTTCGACGCCGCCCTGAACAAAGCCTGGAACGACAAATCGGGCCCGAGCCTGATTCAAGCGCACATCCCCGTCGACGACGCCAGCGACGCCCTCAAGCGGCTGACCGAGCGGTTGAGCAAGCGGGTTTGACCGGCGAGTTACGCCGCTTGCGGCCGCGGGGCGCCGAATAATTCCCTCGCCGGCCGGGCCAGCGAGCGAAACTGCGCGACCGGAACCGTGACCGTCCCCCACCGCGGTGAAAGCTGTTTCGACCAGCTGGCATAATGCGCCAGCTCGATGCCGACGAATCCGTACAGCCCACCGCGAAACACAAACAGTTCCTCGGCTGCCAGCGGCGCGCGGTCGCCGACCACATTGTAGGCAAAGACCAAAAGCCCCTTGGCCTGCGCGGCGAACAGGTCCTCCCAGGCTGCCAGGCTCGACAGCTCGTCGGCCGTGGACCAGTTCTTATAGTAGCTCTTGCCGGTGGGAAAGCGCCGTCCCTTCACATCGACCAGCCAACTGCCCGAGGAGCGAGGAGGCGAGACGACGAAGTCAAGACTCTTGAGCGACGGCCGGCCTGTTGCCTGCTGTCTATCGGCGCAGTCGCGCCCGATCAATGTGCGGTGCGTCTCATCGACGGCGATGTAGGGGACCGCCAGCCAGCGGAGATAGGCTTCAAAGGCCGCCTCGTAGTGATTTTCTCGCTTGGCCATGACGGGCATCCTTGTCTGACTCCGGTATCGTAATGATCCCCTTGATTCCGCCGCAAGCCGATTTGTTCATCCTCGTCCTCGATGCGCTGACCTCTCGGTGAAACGCCTCGTCAGGCAGGCAGCTTCTTGTGCATGACCACCGTATCCGAGTAATCGCCCGGGCCATAGATCCTCGTCTGCTCGTCACTGGTGAGTGGGAGCATGGTGAAGCCGGCCTTGGCATAGACGCGGATCGCCCTCGGATTTCGCCGGGATGGCCGCATGATGAACTCAGCGATCCCGAAGGTCTCGTAGAGGTAGCGGGTCAAGGCGACCAAGGCGTCCGAGCCATACCCATGTCCGCAAACTTCGCGCGAGCGAAGCCAGATGTCTATTTCCGCATGGCCGCACGTCAAATCGATCGCGTCATAGCTCACGTGTCCGACCGCCTTGCCATCGACCTCGATGATGAAGGACCTGCCCAACTCCTTCCTCGTTTCGTCGAAGAAATGTGGCCCATAGTCTTCACCAAACTTCTCCCAAGTTGGGACTGGGGTTTCAGGGAAGTCGGGCGGGCCCAGCATCGACGAGGTCAGGTCCGATTCGGCGAGCCATTGGTAGATGGCACGCCGATCGTGTTCCCGAGCCAGTCGAAGAGTGACCAAGGAACCACGGATCATCGTCGCCGTCTTCCGCAATGTTGGCAATTGCTTGCTCCCTCCGTCCCTCCGTCTCTCTGTCTCTCCGTCACTCCCTCAGCGGCTCGAACCCTGGACCCACGAAGTGGACTCTGCTCATTCCACCACCGCACGCTGCACTGTCAACTTCGCGAGGCGCTGCGGATGGGGCTCCGGCGGCAAGGCAAGCGGCTGTACGCCAGGAAAGCCGTCAGTGGTCCGGATCAATTCCAGCGGCGGATCGCCCAAGTCCTCGCGATAGAATCGCGAGCTGGGGAAGATATCGGCGGGGTAAACGAAATTGGGAAGCATGGCCAGGGCGACGCACTGGCTCGCGCCAACCGAGCTTTCCAGCATGCCGCCAACCCAGCACGGAATTCCCGCGGCCTGGCAGGCATTGTGGATTTTTACGGCCACCGTCAGGCCGCCCACGCGACCGGGCTTGATGTTGACGTAGCGGCAGCTTGCGAGCTGGATCGCTTGCTCCGCCTGCCGCAGGCCGCTGATGCTCTCGTCGAGGCAGATCGGCGTGCGAATCTGCCGCTGGAGGGCCGCGTGATCGACCAGGTCGTCGTGCGCCAGCGGCTGCTCGATCATGGCCAGGTTCAACTCGCCAAGCTCGCGAAAGAGGGGCAAATCCGCCAGGCGGTAGCCGCTGTTGCAGTCGATGTGGAACGTGTGCCGCGGGAACGCCTGCCGCACGGCCCGGAGCATCGGCAAGTCCCAGCCGGGGCGGAACTTGAGCTTGACGCGCGGGAAGCCCTGTTCGACGGCCGGGCCGATGGCGGCGAGCAATTCGTCGATTGAATCCATGACGCCAAAGTCGGCCCCGACGGGAACTTCGTCGCGGGCCGCAACTCCCGCGGCCTCAGCCAGCAGCAGATGCAGCGGCTGGCCGGTCGCTTGGGCCCGCAAGGCCCACCAGGCATTGTCGAGCGCGGCCTTGGCAAAGACATTCCCTTTGAAGTGTGCCAGGCGAGCGTGCAGTTCGTCGCCGCTAGCGATTGTCTGGCCGGCAAGCGCGGGCGCCAGCCACTCCTTGGCGACCGCGAACACGCCTCCGGCCCACTCCGAACTGTAACACGGCGCTGCCAGCGACGAGCTTTCGCCCCAGGCTGCGAGCG
This sequence comes from Planctomycetaceae bacterium, assembly GCA_022614795.1. GTDB lineage: Bacteria > Planctomycetota > Planctomycetia > Pirellulales > Pirellulaceae > CAYLLN01. Next base: position 5,073 of record JAKEHX010000513.1, read on the forward strand.
ACCCGCTCGACATGCGGCACAGGACGCTATGGATCGTCGCGTCTTCGCCGTAGGCGGTCCGCCACGGATAGATGAGCGGCATCGCGACGAGAAACAGCTCGAGGCGGTCAATCTTCATGCTGGTCCGTCATGTGCCGGCGCCGCTTCGCGGATGAGCTGGCTGATTTGTTTGAACTCGGGCGAGCCGGCCCGCTCGCACCACTCAAACAAGGCCGCCTCGGTTGTGGTTAGCGTGGCTCCGGACGAATCCATTCGCCGCAAACCGAATTCATGGTCGATCGATCCGCGTGCCGCCACCGCGTCGGCTGCTACATAGACGCGGAAACCCTCGCCCAGCAGGTCGTGCACAGTTTGCCCCACGCAGACGTGCGTTTCGATGCCGCAGACGAGGACCTTCCAGATGCCCCGCTGCTGCCAGTCGGCGAACAGCTCGCCGCACTCGCCGCAACTGAAGGCCAGCTTGCCGGGAATCGTCCCGAGTTTGGCCGCCAGCTCCGCCGCCGTCGGACCCAGCCCCTGCGGATATTGTTCTGTCGCGGCGACGGGCAGGCCCAGAATCTTCGCCCCATCGATCAGCCGGCGGATGTTCCACACCATCCGGCCGCTGCCGGGTATCAGCGGCAGCAGCTTAGCCTGAACATCGACGACCAAGAGAGCCGTGTCGTCGCGGTTCATCAGCTCGGGACTTCGGCTAAGCGACTTCGTGGTGGTCATGTGCGTCAGGATAGCGGCCCGCGGACAGTGGCGGAACAGCTGAGGGGCTCGAGTTGAAAGTTCCATGTTCAAGGTTCAAAGTGGATTGCCATGCACGATTTCCCGCGCCGTTGCCACTGCCCGCAGCGGAACGTTACAATTTCGCCTCTTTCACCGGGTGGCGGCGGGCGGTGCTTCTGGGAGTCGGCAACATGGGTGTGTTTCTCGGTATCGATGTCGGCACTTCCGGCACCAAAACGCTGGCCATCGATGAGAAGGGGAGAATTCTCGCCGAGGCGGCCGAGTCGTATCCGTGCTATTACCCCGCGACCCAGTGGAGCGAACAGGACCCGGAAGACTGGTGGAAGGCCACGCGGACGACGATCAAGGCCGTTGTCTCCGAGGCCAACCTCAAGGCGGCCGACGTCAAGGCGATCGGGCTTTCCGGCCAGATGCACGGCTCGGTGTTTTTGGACAAGCGGGGCCAGGTGATTCGCAATGCCATCCTCTGGAACGATCAGCGGACCAAGGCCGAGTGCGACGAAATCGAAGAGCGAGCCGGCGGACGGAAAAAGCTCATCCAGATGGTCGCCAACCCGGCTCTCACGGGCTTCACGGCGCCGAAGATTCTCTGGCTGCGGAACAACGAGCCGCGGGCGTTCGCCAAACTGACTCACGTGCTCTTGCCCAAGGACGAAATTCGCCGTCGCTTGACCGGCGAAATGGCCACGGAAGTCAGCGACGCCAGCGGCATGTTGCTCTTGGACGTCGCCAAACGGAAGTGGTCCAAACCGCTGCTCAAAAAGCTCGAGCTTGATGAGTCGATGTTCGCCCATTGTTATGAGTCGGAAGAAGTGACCGGTAAGCTGCGGCCCGACGTGGCTACGGATTTGGGCCTCTCCAAGGACTGCGTCGTTGTCGGCGGGGCGGGAGATTGTGCCGCCAACGCCGTCGGCACCGGCGTCGTGACCAGCGGCATCCTCTCCAACTCCGTCGGTTCCAGCGGCGTGATGTTCGTCCATAGCGACCAAATGCAGTTCGATCCGGCAGGCCGGCTACACACCTTTTGCCACGCGGTTCGCGGCAAATGGCATATGATGGGGGTCACCCTGTCCGCCGGCGCATCGCTTTCCTGGCTGGTCGAGCAGGTCTGCAAGGACGCCGGCGACGCGCTCGAGCCTGACCCATACAAGGTGCTCCTCGGCGAGGCCGAGAAAGCCCCCGCCGGCAGCTTGGGGCTCTTCTTCCTGCCGTACCTGGCCGGCGAGCGGACGCCCCACGCCGACCCGCTCGCTCGAGGCTGTTTCATAGGTCTGACCCAGTCGCATCAGCGCGGCCACCTCGTCCGCAGCGTCCTCGAGGGGGTCGCCTATTCGCTCCGCGACAGCCTGGAGATTATCCGCGGCCTGAAAGTCCCCGTCCGCCAAATTCGCGTCTCCGGCGGCGGCGGCAAAAGTCCCCTGTGGCGACAGATTCAGGCCGATGTCTTTGGCCAGGACGTCGTCACAATCAATGCCGAGCAGGGTCCGGCCTATGGCGTGGCTTTGCTGGCGGCGGTCGGCGCCGGAGCGTTCAAAAACGTCGAGGAGGCTTGCGAAGCAACGATCCGCGTCACCAGCCGCACCACCTGTCACCAAACCCGGCTGCCGCACCGCATCTACGCCAAGGGCTACCCTGTCTATCAGCGGCTCTATCAAGCGCTGAAGGACGAATTTCAGGCAATTGCCCAGCTGTGACCTACCGGGCCAGCTGCCGCTCGGTCGCTTTCGGCCGGCCGGCGGCGTCGAGGTTCAGCGTCACCGCCCCCTCGTAAACCGTTCCCAGCAGCATCAGGTACATTCGCCGCCAGAACGCGACCGAGTTGTAGATCCGCTGCCGGTACTGGGCCACATTTTCGCCCGTATCGCACCAGGCAATCGAAGCCAGCGGCACCAGGTGGCCGCACCCGGCGCACATGGTGCTCTCGATCGCCCGAAAGGGACATTCCAGCAGCACGTAGTTCTCACCCGAGATGAGCGTCTCGTGGCCGCACTCGGCATGCTCGAACAACCGGGCAAGCCAATCATCGGTAGGACGAGGCTCGACCGAGAGATCGGAAGACAGACTCACAGCTCCCCTCCAAGTGGGCGAAGCGCATTC
>JAKEHX010000514.1 GCA_022614795.1 Planctomycetaceae bacterium
ACCGGCGTCACACCCGCCGTGCTGGGCGATCTCGTCTTTTTTGGCACGGAATCAGGAACGCTCTTTGGCGTGAATTGGAACGAAGCGAAGATCGCCTGGAAGATCGAGGACAAAGCCTCGGGGCAGCCGATGCGCGGTTCGCCAGCCGTGCAGGAGGGAGTTCTCGTCGTCGGCACGCGTTCGCGCCGGGTGCAGGCTCATAACCCGGCCAATGGCGAGGAGCTGTGGAACTTCGCAACGAAGCAGCGCGTGGATAGCTCCCCCGTGATCGTCGGCCAGAAGGTATTCGTCGGAGCAGCCGACGGCCGGCTCTATGCGCTGGACCTCAAGACGGGCAAGGAGCTGTGGCAACATCAGGCTGCGGGAGGCTTCACCGGCTCGCCCGCCGTGGCCGACGGGAAGCTGGTGATTGCGACGGATCGGGGTGAAGTGATTTGTTTGGGGGCGAAGTAGGAGGCTGAACATGTCAATTACGGATTCGGTGGGCCAAGAGCTGGTGACGGCGCAGCAGTTTGCGGCGTTGCCGGCAGCCAATCATCCCCAGGAGCTTGTAGCCGGCCACATTGTCAACATGCCTTCACCACTTACCCCCCACGGCCAGGTCATTTTCAATCTCGCCTTCCTGCTCAAGTCGTATTTGAAGGGAAATGATATTGGTCGGGCCTGGGGCGCCGAAAGCGGCCTGATTACGTCGCGGAGTCCCGATTCCGTGCGCGGGATGGATGCCGCTTTTTGCAGTTATGCGCGGTGGCCAAAGGAGTCGCAGCAACGAGGGTATTCGACGATCGCTCCGGAACTCGTCTTTGAGGTCCTCTCGCCTGATGATCGTTGGCCGCGAGTGCTGAAGAAAATTACCGAGTATTTTGATGCCGGAGTGTCGGTCGTCTGCACGGTCGATCCGGAACTAAAGACGGTGCAGATTCATGCGGACGGCGCTTCGGCGCAAACGCTGCGCGCCGACGATGCCCTGGAGCTTCCCGGAATTCTGCCGGGCTTCTCCTGCCGCGTTAGTGAACTCTTTGAGGAATAAGCTCGATCCCAGTGACCACTGAAGCCACGAAAACCGAAGTCGGCAGCTATTTCATCTCGAACTACCCGCCGTTCTCGCAATGGACCGCGGAGCAGCTGCCCGAGATCGAGGCGGCACTCGCTTCGCCACCGAAGGCCGTTCCGCTCGGCCTCTATCTGCACATTCCCTTCTGCCGCAAGCGCTGCAAGTTCTGCTATTTCCGCGTCTATACCGACAAGGCCGCGCCGGATGTCGAGCGCTACGTGCAGGCCCTGTCGCGCGAGATCGAGCTGGTCAACCAGCAGCCGGTGATGGGCGGCCGCCCGTTCCGCTTCGTCTATTTCGGCGGCGGCACCCCATCGTTCCTCTCGGCCAAACAGCTCACGTCGCTGGTGGATCGCATCCGCCAGCACGTCAACTGGGACCATGCCGAGGAGGTCACGTTCGAATGCGAGCCGGGCACGCTCAGCCAGCCGAAAGTTACCACGCTCAAGGAGCTCGGCATTACGCGGCTTAGCCTGGGGATCGAGAATTTCAGCGACGCAATCCTGGAGGAAAACGGCCGGGCCCACCTTTCCGGCGAGGTCTATAAGTCGTGGCAATGGATCGTGGACGCCCAGTTCGCCAACGTCAACATCGACCTCATCAGTGGCATGGTTGGCGAGACGTGGGACAATTGGAAGGACTGCATCAAGCGCACGATCGACCTCTCGCCCGACAGCGTGACGATCTATCAGCTCGAGCTGCCGTTCAACACGGTCTATTCCAAGGACATCCTCGGCAACCACATTGAAATTCCGGTCGCCGATTGGCCGACTAAGCGGGCCTGGCTGAGTTACGCCTACGACGAGCTGTTGGCCGCCGGCTACCACGTCTCGAGCGCCTATACGCTCGTCAAAGATCCGCACAAGGTCAACTTCAGCTACCGCGACAATCTCTGGCAAGGCTCGGACCTCTTGGCAACCGGCGTGGCCAGCTTCGGGCATGTCTCGGGCGTCCATTACCAGAACAAGACCGAGTGGGGCGACTACCTGGGCGATCTTCTGGACCACGGCCGGCTGCCGTTGTTTCGGGCCATGCGGCCCACGCCGCACCAGCTTTTGATCCGCGAAATGATCCTCCAGCTGAAGAAGGGCTGGCTCGATGCGGGCTACTTCCGCAAAAAGTTCGGCGTCGAAATCCTGGATGAGTGGCGCGACGAATGGCGCAGCCATCGAGGGGACGGAATGCTGACGATTGCCGGTGATCGGATCGAGCTGACCCGCCAGGGCCTGTTGCACGCCGACGGCCTCTTGTCGGCGTTCTTCGAGCCGGAGCATCGGGGAGTGAGATATACTTGAAAAGTCGCTGAAAGGAGGGCCCAGCAATGCCCGCGGTTCCGGTCATGATCGAAAACGATCTTTTTGCCAAGGCAGAGGAAAAGGCTTCCGCTTTGCACACTTCCGTGCCAGACGTGGTAGCCGAATATTTGCGACAGTGGGTTGCCGAGGGCGACCGGCGGGCCGAGGCCCGAGCGGCCATGCGTCAGCGGTTCGCGAACCCAGATTGGAGCTTCGCCGTGGGAGATTTGGAGAACAGAGAGCAGCGAAATGCGCGGCGTTGAATTCTTTCTCGACTCCAACATACTGCTCTATGCGGTCAGCACTCTGCCAGCGGAGGCGAGTAAGGCCACCGTTGCTCGAACAATTCTGGATCAAAAAGATTGGGCATGGTCGGTCCAAGTGGCTGCCGAATTCATCAACGTCAGCACCTCCGTAAAGCGTGCCGACCGAATGTCGCTGGCGGATGCCGAGTCGTGGATCGACACCTGGTCGGCCTTTCCTTGCGTTTCGGTCGACTTGCCGTTGATCAAAGACGCAATTCAATTGGCAACGCGGTACCAAATAGGCTACTTCGACGCACAAGTCATCGCGGCTGCACGGCGTGCGGGCTGTTCGGTGATGTATTCGGAGGATCTGAATCACGGTCAGAACTATGCTGGCGTTCGAGTCACGAATCCGTTCTTGGCTGGAACTCCTTGAAGCCCGATTTGCAGCGACTCCCGCATGTCCGACGATTCAGACATCCAGCCGCTGGTGTTCATGATGGGGAACTTCGCGGCCGAGTTTCCCATCGACCGGCAGTATGCGAAAAACCACATGTGGGCCGAGGCGCGGGACGGAGTGTGGCGGTTTGGCTTCTCGGCTTATGCGGTGCGGCTGTTGCAGGATGTGTACTTTCTGGATTGGTCGGTTGATGCGGGAACAACCTTGCGCGAAAAGCACGAGATCGGCTCGATCGAGAGCAAAAAGGCTGAAAGCAGCCTGTATGCCCCGATCGCTGGCCGGCTGGTGCGGTTCAATGAGGAGTTGCTTTCCGACCCGTCAGCGATCAATTTGGACAAGTATGGCGCCGGCTGGATCTTCGAAATCGAGGGCTCAGGCGAGTCGCTCCTGTCGCCGCAGGGTTACATGGAGCATCTGGCGGGCGTCTGGGAAGTGACGCAGCGAACGATCAAGGGACAGATGAACGAATGAATGTCGAATGACGAAATCAGAATGACGAATGAATGATCAATGACCAGGCACCAATGACCAAGCAAATCCGAAATCTGAAATCCGAAATCTGAAATCGATTCATGGCCAAACGCATCGCCGTCGTCGTTTCGCAAGGTCAAAGCGCCGCTCCCGCCAAGCGGCAGCTTGAGGAAGATATCGTCGCCGCGCTCTTAATGGAGCCGGGAATCGACGTTGTCGTAGTTCCGCACCTCTATGACCTCAAGGCCGACGGCACGGGCATCTTGGCCCTGCGCGGGATCATGGGGAACATGATCGTGCTCTCGTGGCTCTACGAACGGGGGGCGCGGTGGACGCTCGATCGGGCCGGCATTCGTGGGAAAGAAGGGCTGACAACGATCAAGGCCGCCGACGACGAGGACGAGGAGGAAGAGAACGAGGACAATGAGGAGCAAGGCGTTGATGACAAGGAGCGGGTGAATGATAGCCGCGAGATTCCCAATCGCAAGATCTATTGCCTCGACCTGCGCGTCCATAGCGCTGCCCAGCCCTATATCGACGAAGTGAAGCGGATCGCCCGCGAGAACTCGATGCAGCTCGTGTCGCTGGGCATTGGCATGGAATTGGGCGGCCGGCCGAAGACCGAACAGCTCGCGCGCCTGGCGCAGCCGACGAATGATACGGCGTTGCCGCTCCACCCTCACCCCAGCCCTCTCCCAAAGGGAGAGGGGGCAGCTGCGCTCACCCGCATCGACGAAGAACTCGGCCGGCGGTGGTACCCGGTGATCGACTACAGCCGCTGCACCAACTGCATGGAGTGCATCGACTTCTGCCTGTTCGGCGTGTATGGCGTGGATAAGGTCGAGACGATCCTGGTCGAACAGCCGGACAACTGCCGCAAAGGCTGTCCCGCGTGCAGCCGCGTCTGCCCCGAGAACGCGATCATTTTCCCGCAACACAAGACGCCGACGATTGCCGGCGCGTCGATCGTGGCCGAATCGCTCAAGATCGACCTGTCAAAGCTGTTCGGTGCGCCCGAAACGGGCGAAACGGCCGAGCAAGCGGCAGTCCGTGAGCGTGACGAACAGCTCGTGCTCGCCGGCCGCGAGGCGGTCGGCGCCAGCGTCGGCCTGCCCAAACGGCACGAAGCTAAATCCGCCGAGCCGAAGGATGAACTCGATTCGCTGATCGACGCGCTCGATAAGTTCTGAGAGTTGCAACAGGAAGATTGCTGACAGGAAAATGCGGCAGAGCCGCCCACATTTTCCTGTCATTCATTTTCCTGTTCCTGCCGGACCTAGCGATTCGCTTTGGCCTTTTTCTGCTTCCCCTTGGGGCGCGCGCCGTTGTTGGGATCGCTGCCGGGTTTGGTCGCGCCTTTGGCGGCGGCGATTTCCGGCGGTTCCAGCTCACGGCCCTGGTCGTTCGATTCGTCGATCCACTTCTCCAGTACGCTGCGCAGCTCCTTGAGCACGGCAGCATGCTCGGGCGAGCCGGCCAGGTTCTTCGTCTCGTGCAGATCGGCCGCGATGTCGTACAGCTCTTCCTCCGGCATCGTGGGCGCGGTGAGCACCGTTTGCAGCGGCGTGAGCTTGCCCTGGGCATCGAGCTCCTTCAGCAGCGTCCACACCGGATACTGTCGCTGTTTGTAGTCGTTGGGCTGCAAAAATGGCCGCTCGGGGGTGAAGTTGCGGATGTAGCGATAGCGGTCGGTGCGGACCGTGCGGAAGCGGAAAACCGTCTCGTCGCACCGGTCGCGGGCGCCAAAGACATATTTTCGCGGCTGGAGAGCCGATTCGCCCAGAAAGACTTCCCCCTGCATCTTTTCGGGTTTTTTCGCCCCAGCGATTCCCAGCATCGTCGGCGCGAGATCGATCGACGCCAAGAGCCGCTCGTCGATCTTCCCCGGCGAGAAGTGCTGGGGCGCGGGAAAGTTCTTCGGCCAGCGAATCAAGAGCGGCACGTGCAGCCCGCTGTCGTAGCAGAACTGTTTGCCGCGGACGTGCGCCTGGCCGTTGTCGCCGAAGAAGACCACCACGGTGCTCTCCGCCAGTCCGTCGGCCGCCAGCTGCTTGAGCACCAGGCCGACTTTGCGATCCAGCTCCGTCGCGCTGTCCAGGTACTTGGCCCAGTCCTCGCGCGTGATCGTATGGTCGGGATAGTACGGCGGGATCTCGACTTTCGCCGGATCGGCATGCGGCGGCGCGTGAAACGTGCGGTGCGTCTCCTGGAAGTTCACCTGGGCGAAGAACGGCTGGTGGGCCGCGAGGTCGCTCCAACGGTCGGAGTCGAATGGCTGCCCTTCATAGGTGAAATTCCAGTCGGTCTTGCCGCTGCCGCGAAAACCCATTTCCGCCGGCAATTCGCGGACGTTGGCAGTGTAATAGCCCGCGTCGCGCAGCCAATCGGTCAGCACGCGCACGCCGTCGGGAAGCCGGTAGCCGTCGTCCCGGTGCGAGCGGTGGTTATGGGCCCCGATCGTCGTCTGGTACATGCCGGTCATGAATGCGCTGCGGCTGGGGGAGCAGACCGGGGCGGTTGTAAAGAAGTTGGCGAAACGCACGCCGCCAGCCGCTAGCCGATCGAGGTTCGGCGTGGCAACGTGCTGCTCGCCGTAGCAGCCCAAATGCGGGCCAAAGTCCTCGGCGATGAGCCAGAGGATATTCGGCCGCTCGGCGGGAAACGTCGTTGAGATTAGTGTCGTCCAGCAGAGTGCCAACGACAGGAGCACCCGGAGCCACCACCTTTGAATTCGCAAATCTAGTCGCATGTGTCGCTTGCTCCTTAGTAATCCCGAAACGGTCCGCGCGGCTCGGCGGCGTCCATTTCCTTGCGCCATGCAGCCCACCGCGTCTGCATGTCGGCCGCGATGTCCGGCCTGGCCGCGGTCAGGTCGTGCGTTTCACCCGGATCGCTCGCAAGGTCAAAAAGTCCCTTCGCCTTGGCCGAGTCGATCCACTTGTAGCTGCCGATGCGGGCCGCCTTCTGGCCGCGGAATTCCCAGAACATCTCCCGCCGGGGCGACGCAGCCTTACCTTGCAACACTCGCAGCATGTCGTAGCCGTCGAGAATCACGCCCTCCGGTGGCTTGGCCCCCGCAGCCGCGGCCAAGGTCGGAAACAGCTCGAGCGTCGTCAGGAATTCGTCGCTCACGCGGCCGGCCGGAATCTGTCCCGGCCACCGGGCTAGACATGGCACGCGCAGGCCCCCTTCCCACAGCGTGCTCTTGCCGCCGGCCAGCGGCGCGTTGCCGCCATTGCCGCTGCCGCCGTTGTCGGTGTGGAAGATCACGAGCGTGCTGGATTCTTGCCCGAGGTCGCGGATGGTCTTCAGCACACGGCCGATTGCCTCGTCCATGCAGGTGACCGCGGCGTAGTAAGGCCGCAGCTTCTCGGGGACGCTGCTATCGGCGTACATCGCCAGGAACTTCTCTGGCGCCTGCACACCCGCTCGCGACCGTGGATTGTCGGCATCCGGCCCGAAGCTCGAAGCGCCGTGCGGGGCGTTGAAGCACATGTAAAGGAACCAAGGCTCTCCGCCGCCCGAGCGAATGAACTGCACCGCCTCACGCTCGAACAGGTCCGTGGCGTAAATTCCCTGGTCGGCCTTCGTCCGTTCGTTGCCGCAGAACATGGAGTGGATGCCGTACCGCTCGTGAGTGTAGTAGTCGATGCCGTTGTTCCCGTGGCCGTAGAAAAAGTCGAACCCGCGCGCTAGCGGCAGGAAGCGGCGGGCCTGGCCCATGTCCCATTTGCCGACCATGCCCATCCGATAACCAGCCGCTTTCAATACGTCGCCAAGGGTCTTCTCGCGCACGTCCAGGCCGAGTGTCATCTCCGGCGACGTGGCGTACTCCTCGGGCGTGTAGCGATGGCCGTAGTTCACCAGGTCGTTGCGAACCATGTCGTACAGCCCATTGCGGAGCGGATGCCGCCCCGTGAGGATGCTGCCGCGCGACGGCGTGCAAGCCGGCCAGGTCACGTAGAAATTCGTCAGCCGCACTCCTTCCGCCGCCAGGCGGTCCAGGTGCGGCGTCTTGATGGGCTTCTGGCCAATGCACCCCAAGTCGGTCCACCCCTGGTCGTCGCTGACGATCAAGAGGATGTTCGGCCGGCGGGCTGGCTCGGCTGCAAGGGCTGACGGTTGCGGTAGTCCAGCGCTCGTCAGGCAAAGGAAAAGGCAGGCAAGTGCGGCCCTCATGACTGGTCAACTCCGGCTCGAAGCGTGTCTCTGGTGGCATGGATTGTCATCCATCGGTCCGTGCCGGTCAAACGCCATCGAGCCAACGTTCGGGTTTCGGGTTTCAGGTTTCAGGTTTCAGGTTTCAGGTTTCAGGATTCAGGATTCAGGATTCAGGGTTCAGGGACTTGTGACTTCGCGCTGAGTACCGGGGTACCGAGTACCGGGGTACCGGAGCACTGAGTACTGAGTACTGAGTACTGAGTACGCAGTCATCAAAGTGATATCCATCCAGTTTTGTGGGCAGATGCTCGACTCTCCGTCCCTCCGTCCCTCCGTCTCTCCGTCTCTCCGTCTCTCCGTCACTGCGCTGTATTGCTGGTACAATCGTGTCGATGCACCACGCCTTTCATTTGCGGTCTTTTGCTCTTCTATCCGTGCTGGCGCTCTTCCAGGAGATGGCGGCCGCCGAGGTGGTGGAAGTCCGCAACCGAGATGAGCTGGCCAGCGCCCTGCGCGACGCGAAGCCCGGCACCATCATTCGCATTGCCCCTGGAAACTACGGAGGAGGCCTGTCCCAGGGACGGTTGCGAGGAACCAAAGATCAGCCGATCATCATTGCCGGTGCGGACCCGGACAAGGCGCCCGTCATCGAAGGAGGCGGCAGCGGGCTGCATCTTTCCAGCCCCGCGCACGTTGAGCTGCGCGACCTTATCATTGCCGGGGCAAACGGCAATGGTCTGAACATCGATGATTCCGGTTCGACGGACACGCCCGCGCACGACCTGGTCCTGCGGAACATCGTGGTCCGCGATGTTGGACCGAGAGGAAACCGCGACGGCATCAAGCTCTCGGGCGTGAACGATTTCCGCATCGAAGGCTGCCAGGTCGAGCGCTGGGGCAGCAGCGGCTCGGCGATCGACATGGTCGGGTGCCATAACGGCGTCGTGAAGGAATGTAAGTTCCGCGACGCGGGCGATTCCGCCAACGGCGTGCAGGCCAAAGGGGGCAGCAGCGAGATTCTCATCCAGCACTGCCGCTTCGAGAACGCCGGCGGGCGGGCGGTCAACATCGGCGGCAGCACGGGGCTTCCCTACTTCCGTCCCAAGGACGCCACCTGCGAGGCACGCAATATCACCGTGGAAGACTGCGAGTTTATCGGCGGCATGTCGGCCGTCGCTTTCGTCGGCGTGGACGGCGCTCTGGTCCAGCACAACACAATCTATCGTCCGTGGCGCTGGCCGGTCCGCATCCTTCAGGAGAACACCGAGCCCCAATTCGTCGCCAGCCGCCGCGGCCGGTTCTTCAAAAACGTCGTCGTGTTCCGGTCGGACGAGGTGCGGGAGGTCGTCAATATCGGCGCTAGCACAGCGCCGGAGTCTTTCGAATTCTCCGGCAATGTCTGGCACTGCCTCGATCGCTCGGCCGACACGCGGCGACTCGTTCGGCTGCCGGTGGAAGAAACCGCGGGCAGTTACGACAAAAATCCGGGACTCAAAGACGCCGAGAAGGGGGACCTGAGCATTCCCGGCCGCAAGCCTCAAGACGCCGGCGCTCGCGCGGCGCCAACCAAGTAGCGGGCGAGATACACGCCCACGCAAGCGTGGGACGTGGCACCCTTGCGGTCACTTTCGCAAGGTCGCCAAGAGTCCTGGCTGACGATGCAGCTCGCCGATCTCGGCTTCGCTGAGCATGCGGTTGAACACTGCCAGCTCGTCGAGCAAACCCAGGTAGTTCACGGCGAGGTAAATCCCCGCCTTGTCCAATTCCCAGTCCATGGCAATCGTCCGGTCGGCGATGCGGCCGGCGAGTTTCCCGTCGATGAACAGTTCGGCGACGGCGTCGGGCCGAAGCGTGTCGAAGTTTTTCCAGTTGAGCACGACATGATGCCACTCGCCTGATTTGAAGTCCACGGCTTTCACGCGGACGAGGGGCGCCTGCGGATCGTCTTCCTTGATCGGCGAGCCGCCCGCCGGAACGGCTGGGAAGGTTCCCATGCGGGCATCGCGGGGCGAGGCGTCGTTGAAGTCGAACCAGATGCCGCCGTCGCCCGCCCCTTTCTGGGTGATCTGCACCGGGTCGCAGAATTTCGTCTTGAGGAGCTTGTTCGGATCGGTGTTGATCCAGAACGAGACGGCGCCTCCCCAGCCTCCCTTCTGAAACGCGATGTTCCCCTTCGCCGGGAAGTAGATGCGGCCGTTTCTCGGCAATACGTCCGCCGGCTCAAGGGCCCCGCCATGAGCCCCCTTGCCCGCGGCAATTCGAAAGACCTTCTCGTCCACTCCCGGCTGGAAGACAAAGGTTCCCGCGACCGATTCATGGTTCAAGCGAGTCGCGGGCGACAAGTCGCCGCCGCCGAAGTCGGCCCGCACCGCCTCGTCGAACGAGGCGTAGAGCGTCACCGCCTTGGGAAGCGAAGACGGGGTTTCCTCACCCACCAGCGACGTCGCGAAAGAAAGTAGCATCATTAACCCTACCAATTGCGGGCAACTCAAAAGCGGACTCATGATTCTGCTCCCATTATTCTGCCTTCACCGGCCTGGCACGACGAATGGGCCGCGCTTACGGCTTGGAATAGGGCGACGGCCACACGCGGCCAAGCGGCTCGGGACAGCGGCGGTACCCAGCGATCTCGAGGTCGCCGCGGACATCGAGAATAGGCGGCGCGTCATTGTCACCCAGATACTCGTAAAGCGGGACCGTGATCCCGGGAACGTCAGTATCGGTTGGCAGCGCGTAGAACAAGGGAGTATCGGTCGGGCCCGGCTCCAGAACGCCACGGAGGGCGTTCCCTACAGCGCAAATGGCCAGCGCCCCGCCCTCTCGCGGCCGATCGAGGGCGAAGAAACGGATTGTCTCAAAGGGGGCCTTATTAGCGGCGGCAACATCACGTAGTCGCAGATCGCGGGCGTAACCGCGACCTTTTGCGTCGTAAACGGCCACCGGCAACGCCAGCCGCGGGTCGTCCAGATCGAGCCGGTACATCAGCTGGTTGTAGTCGTATCGCGGCGTGCGATGTTCGGCGCCGGAAAATGTGTGCGTGTAGGTCCCCTCGAAATACAAGAAACGGCTGCCCTTGCGGCTGAGTATCGGGTGCTGTTTGGGGTTATAGAAGCTGTACTTGTCGTGCGTCACAATCTTTGTGGCATAGACCCACGGGCCCAGCGGCGAATCGGCCTCGGCATACCAAATCTCGCCGAGTATCGACGTGCCGAAGACTTGCAGGAGAATGTTCGTCCACTTCTTTCGGTGCTCGTTCCAAGCCGCACACGAGTTGTTGTGGGCGACGATCGGCGTGCCCGTGGCGACGTCGCGAAGCTGAAGCAGGCCCTCTTCGGGTTTGAGCAGGCCGTCCTTGACCAGCCTGGCCTGCTCGCTGACGCCGACTGGCGGCGTGTTCTGTTTCCAGGCATAGCGGGCGCGGCCATCACGCCCGCGGTCAATCTCGGACTTGGCAAGCGATGTGCCCGTTTTGAGGCATGTGAACGCTTCGTACTGTCCCAGATCTTGATAGCTTTCGGCCGTTGCCTTCACGCGCACTAAAGGGGCGGATGTAGCGAAGTAGAGAAACTCCGTGTCGCCGTCCCGGTGCAACAGTGGATGGCCGTCGGGAAAAAGTGGCACATCGGGCTCGTAGTCGCGCAGGTGGTCGAACTGGCTGGTCTCGTCATTCCAGATCGCCATGCCGCGGCGATAGACGGTCATCGGCGCCTTGATCTTGACGTAGCCGCACAGCAATCGCTCGCGCCCGCCGGCGTCCTTAAGCGCGGCCAGACCGTTGATCCACGTCGGACCGTCACCCGGCATTTTGCAGACGGGCCTGGCGAAGCCCTTCTCGCCTACGAAATACGCCAGATCAATGCCCCGGTCGGGATCGACCGTTCCAGAAGCAACCGTCGGACTCGTTGCCCCAGGGACGTTGAAATTTCCCAAAAGATAGCCGGCCTGGTTGGTGTCGCCCCAAAACCAGTAGATGCGGCCCTGGTAAACGGCATTCACGACGCTGTCGCATCCGGTCACCTGAGCGTTGAGCAGCGGTTCCTTGATCGGCGTGTCGCGCCCCAGGAGCACCGAGTCGCGGTAGATCCCCTGCCCCGTCACCCGATACAGCCGCTCGGCAATATTCAGCCGCTTGATCTTGAGTTGGGCCGAGCCGCCGGGCTTCACCTCGAGGGAGATGCCGCGAATGCCGAAGGCGTCCTTGGAAAAAGCGTACCCGTGGCTATTCACCGAGAAGAAGACCCGCTGGTTCATCAGCCCCGGTTCGTCGAAGGCCGCCAGGCCAGCCGAATCGGTGAAATAGGACACGCCGCTAGTCGTCGTCAGCTCGACGAGCGGCACGCCACGGCCGGTTTGTTCATCTAACACCTCAATGGCAAAGGGAGCGGCCGCCGGATCGGCAGCAAATATTAGCGTGAGCAATAGGCTTGTCATTGGTTGGTCATTGGTCATTGGTCATTGGTCATTGGTCATTCGTCATTTGCCACTGTCCCTGTCTCCGCACGCCCTCACTTGACCATTAGAATACGTCCCTCGTCACCTGTTACTCCCCGCTGCTGGACCGCATCATGATCGACTACGAACGTCTCGGCGTCTTCTACCTGGGGAAAGAGTACGACCTCGCCGCCGGCAAGCCGCTCGACCAGTTATTGCTGTACGAATCGAGGGATCTGTGCACGCACGCGGTGTGCGTCGGCATGACCGGCAGCGGCAAAACGGGACTCTGCCTGGCTCTGCTCGAAGAGGCGGCGATCGACGGCATTCCGGCCCTTATCATCGATCCCAAGGGGGACCTTGGCAACCTGCTGCTTACGTTTCCGCAGCTGCGCGGCGAGGACTTCCAGCCGTGGGTCGATCCGGCGGATGCAAAACGCGGCGGCATTTCGACGGAAGAATATGCCGCGAAGACCGCCCAGAAGTGGAAGCAAGGGCTGGCCGAGTGGGGCCAGCCGCCGGAGCGGATTCAGAAGCTCCAGGGCGCCGTCGATGTAGCCATCTACACCCCCGGCAGCACAGCCGGCTTGCCGCTCACCGTGCTGCGGTCGTTCGACGCTCCCTCAAAGGCGACGCTCGAGAATTCCGAGGCGCTGCGCGAAACGATCTCGGCAGCCGTGTCGGGCCTGCTCGGACTGGTCGGCATCGAGACCGATCCGCTCCAAAGCCGCGAGCACATATTGCTGTCGAACATCATCGACCGGGCCTGGCGCGCGGGGAAAAACCTCGACATGGGCGCGCTCATCCGCGCGATCCAGACGCCCGGATTCGACAAGCTAGGCGTGCTCGACCTGGACAGCTCCTATCCCCCCAAGGAACGTTACGAGCTGGCGATGCAGCTCAACAACCTGCTCGCCTCCCCGGGATTCTCGGTTTGGATGGAAGGGGAGCCACTCGACATCCAGCGACTGCTTTACACACCGGCCGGCAAGCCGCGAATGTCGATCCTGTCGATCGCGCACCTGACGGACGCCGAGCGGATGTTCTTCGTGACGATTCTGCTGTCGGAGGTAATCGCCTGGATGCGCACGCAGTCGGGCACGTCGAGCCTGCGGGCGCTGCTCTACATGGACGAGGTGTTTGGCTATTTCCCGCCGTCGGCCAACCCGCCGTCGAAGCGGCCGATGCTCACGCTGCTGAAGCAAGCGCGGGCGTTTGGCCTGGGGGTTGTGCTGGCCACGCAGAACCCCGTCGATCTCGACTACAAGGGCCTGGCCAACTGCGGCACGTGGCTGTTGGGCCGGCTGCAAACCGAACGCGACAAGCTGCGCGTCCTCGACGGCCTGGAAGGGGCGAGCACGCAGGCCGGGACGGCGTTCGACCGGGCCAGGATGGACCGCGTGCTGTCGGGGCTGGCCAGCCGCGTTTTCCTGATGAACAACGTCCACGAGGACCAGCCGGTGGTCTTTCGATCGCGGTGGGCGATGTCGTATCTGCGCGGACCGCTGACGCGCGAGCAGATTTCGCAGCTCATGCGCGAGCGGAAGGGCGGCACCCGGGAGGGAGAGGCTCCTGCCGAGCCGTCGCGCCCAGCGATGGTGTCAACATCGGGCGACGAGCGGCCCCTCTTGCCTCCGGACATTGTCGAACGATTCATCGCGCGGCGGGCCAATCTGCCCAAGGGAGCGAGCGTGCTCTACCGCCCTGCCCTGCTGGGGACTGGCCGCGTCCACTTCGCGCAGGCCTCAACCGGCGTCGATATCTGGCAGGATGTGACGCTGCTGGCGCCGATCGATGACCGGCTGCCCCCTGACACCTGGAGCCAAGCGGAAGACCGCAGCGATGATGTCCCGGAGCTGGAGAACCAGCCTGAGGACGGGGCAAAGTTCGGCCCACTGCCGGGCGAGTTCGCCAGGCCCAAGCGCTACTTGGAATTGGCCGCCGCGCTGAAAGACTCGCTTTATCGCAGCCGCAAGCTCGCGATCTACAAATGCGCCTCTCCCAAGGGGACTTCGACTCCCGACGAGACGGAAGCAGAGTTTCGGGTCCGGCTGTCGCAATCGGGCCGGGAGCAGCGCGACGAGCAGATCGAGAAGCTGCGGCGGAAATATGCTCCGAAAATTGCAGCCCTGGAAGAGCGCGTCCGCAAGGCCCAGGTGCGCGTGGAAAAGGAAAAGTCGCAAGCCAGCGAGCAAACGACGAACACAGTGCTCTCGTTTGGCGCGTCAGTTCTCAGCGCGTTGTTCGGCCGCAAGCTGATGAGCAGCGGCAACATCACGCGTGCGACCAGCTCGATGCGCAAGGCCGGCAAGATTATGCGCGAGCGGCAGGACGTGAGCGATGCTGCCCAAGGCGTGGACGCCCTCAACGAGCAACTGGCCGCGCTCAACGAGCAATTCGAAGCGGAAACGCAAAAGCTCCACGCCGGGCTGGCGCCCGATGCCCTGGAGCTGACCGAGGTGCTCATCAAGCCGAAAAAATCCGACATCAGCGTGACGCAGGTCGCCCTGGTCTGGCAGCCGTGGATTGTGCGGATGGATGGCGCGGTCGAGCCGGGGGTATAATGGAGGAGCGTCGAGGATAGAAAGCCTCAGGATCGCTAGTCATGCCTTCACCTTTCCCAGGAATGGATCCGTTTATCGAGGCCCAAAAATGGGAGTCGTTTCACTTTCGCTACATCAATCAGATGGGCGACATTCTCGTGGAGCTGTTGCGACCTCGGTATGAAGTGAATCCCGAACAGAGAATCTACGTCGAGACCGTGCCCGGGCGGCGGAGGTCAATCCGGGCCGATGTGGCCGTCAGTCGCCGTCCCGATTCAATCAAGGTTGGGCCAGCCACGGCAGCCGTGCTCGACGTGGAGCCGAGCTTGTTTACCCTCCCGATGCCGGAGGAAGAGCGGGAATTGTTTCTGACGATCACGAGAACGGGTTCCAGCGAAGTCGTTACGATCGTCGAAGTGCTTTCGCCGGGAAACAAGCGCCTGGGAAGCGATGGGCGGCGCGAATACATCGACAAGCGGGGCAGGGTGCTGCGCTCTCATACACATCTCGTCGAGGTCGATCTGCTTCTGGAAGGTGAACGCTTGCCCGTTGATGAACCGCTTCGGCCGACAACCGACTACTGTGTGTTCGTGTCCCGCAGCGATCGGCGCCCCGTGGCCGAGGGGTTCGAGTGGACATTGCAGCAACGCCTCCCTCGCATTCCGATTCCCTTGGCAGGGGACGATCCCGATGCCATCCTCGATTTGCAGCGGGCGCTCGATGTGGTGTATCACAGCGCAGGGTACGACTACGCGCTCGAATACAACGAGCCGCTCGACATCGAAGTCCGACCGGCCAGCCGCGATTGGATCGAAGAGACCCTGCGGACCAAGCGGTCCGCTTGAAGCGGCTAGTGCTACGCTTCCAGCAGCGGCGACGCGGCTGCCAATGCGTCGATCATGGCCTGTAGCGACGTCTGAATCTGCGTCATCAGCGGGTCAATCTCCGCCTTCCTGTCGCGCTCGGGGGAGACTTCGATCGCCTCGCCGATTTGCAGCACGACCTTGAGCTTCCCGTGCAGCCGGGCTTTGTCGGTCAGGTCTTCTTCGAATTTTTCGATCATTTCCAGAACGCGATCGACGGTGGGCCGGGTGAGATAGTCGGGCGGATAGGCCGAAAGCTGCTGGGCAAGGTAGATCTGGGCGAGCTGCTGCCAGCGGCGGGTCCGCTCGTGGGGAGTGACGCGGCCAACAACCATGTCCGGCAGGATTTTGATCCGCAGGTTCCGCACGCGCGGCACCACGGGCCCCGTTTGCACGCGGCCGAACCATTCCGCTTCAATCGGTCCCAAAAGCTGATCCATGAGGCGATTCATCCGCTCGGCAAGCGTGCCCGTTTGCGGCTGGCCGAGATACTCGATTTCCTTAAGGCTCAGGAGGGCCGAGCCGACCTTGACGATGCGGGCCAGAAGCGGCAAATGGCGCTGCGGCTGCCAGGTCAGGCGGTGCTCGATGTCGGAAAGCACGTCGTCAGCCGCCCGGCGAATATCGCCACGGTAGTAGTACTTCACAGCCACCGGATGCACGACCACCTTGCCCGGCGGCGATTGTTTGGCACGCTTTTTGGCCGCCGCGCGGGCAATGAACGCTACGCCGTCGAGCAAAGCCTGCAAGCGATCGGCCGTGCGGCTGGTGGCCCCTTCCGGAAAGATGATTAGCGGCCGTTTCCCTTCGGCCAACAGATCGACGGCCATGTTGATTGCCTGCCGATCGACTCCTTCGCGGTTGACGCTGAAGCCGCCCATGGCCCGGATCGCCCAGGCATTCAGCCAATTCCTGTGAAACAGGTGCCAGCTCGCCATCGAATAGACGTGCGTGTTGGCCTCGACCGTCAGCCAGCCCATCGCCAGCGGATCGGCCGTCCGCGGATGGTTGGGCGTGATGAGGACGCTGTGCCCGGCGTCGATCGACTGCCGCAGCCGCTGCACGTCGCGGACCTCATAGCTCGTGACCCCCTCCGACCGCCAGAGATAGTACTGGTGAATTCGCAAGCCGCGAAGGACGGCTGACCAGAACGTCGTGCGATAGGGCGGGATAAACCGGTATGGCTTTTCGACAATGATGTTTTGCATAGGCGGGCAGAGGCACGCTCCATGTGCCGTCAGCAAATCCGAATCTGCAATCGAGGCTACGGCACACGGAGTGTGCCTACTACGTTGCAAATCCTCGCGGGTGCGCCAGGTGCCAGCGCCAGGCGGTCTCGACAATCGACTCGATCGTCGCGAATTTCGGCGTCCAGCCGAGCAGTTGACGAGCTAGGCGCGCGTCGGCCACAAGCTCCGGCGGGTCGCCAGGACGCCGCGGGGCGATCTCGGCGGGAATTCGATGACCGGTGATTTTGCGGCACGTTTCGATCACTTGTTTGACACTATAGCCGCGACCGGTTCCCAAGTTGCACTTGATCCCCTTCCCCGGTTCGAGGCGTTCGAGTGCCGCCAGGTGAGCAGTGGCCAAATCGACGATATGCACGTAGTCGCGGATGCAGGTGCCGTCGGGCGTTGGATAGTCGTCGCCATAGATCATGATCTTGTCACGCTGGCCCAGCGCCACTTGGAGCACGATCGGGATCAGGTGCGACTCGGGATCGTGGTCTTCGCCGAGGTCGCCCTCCGGTGCAGCGCCAGCCGCGTTGAAGTAGCGTAAGGCCGCGAATGACAGTCCGTATGCCTGGGCGTAGTCGTCCAGCATCCGTTCCACGACCAGTTTCGAGAAGCCGTAGGGATTGATCGGCTGCTGGAGCGTGGACTCGGCGATGGGCATTTTCTCCGGCGTGCCATAGGTCGCTGTCGTGCTGGAAAACACGAGTTTTCTCACGCCGGACAAGCGCATCGCCTCGAGCAAATGGAACGAACCGACCACGTTGTTGCGGTAATACAGGTGCGGCTGGGCGACCGACTCGCCGACGAGAGCAAAGGCCGCGAAGTGCATTACGGCCTCGATTTGCCCCTCGGCAAGTGCGGCCGCAAGGCGGGCCTGATCGGTCAGGTCGCCGACGATGAGCCGCCCTTTTGGCGCCGCCTGAAAGTGGCCGCGCGAGAGGTTGTCATAGACCCAGACATCGTGTCCGGCCTGCACCAGCTCGCGTACGCAGTGCGAGCCGACGTAACCTGCACCGCCCGTAACGAGAATTCGCATCCGATTTTCCCCATGCGCCGAATCTATCGATTGGGGCGATTCTAATCACCCTGGGCGGCTTGACCTACGGCAATCACGCCGGCCGCGGATCGTGTCCGATGCCAGCCGTATGAAGCCGCTCAAACCCAAATTGCTCGTGCCCGCCGCCGCGCCGGTCGCAGGCGGACAGGGTCAGCGCTGGGTGGCTTCCTGTCTGACCTATTTGCAGACCGAATGCCACCTGGCAGCCAACAGCCTGGCGGCCTACAAGCGCGACCTGGCCCATTTTTGCGAGTGGCTGGGCGGGCGGTTCGTACCAAAACTGACGGTCCGCGATCTGGCGGACTACATGTCGTGGCTCCAGTCGAAACAACTGGCCCCGGCCAGCATCGCCCGCCACATGGTGGCCCTCAAGATCTTCTACCGCTATTTGCAGCTCGAAGGGATCGTCAAAGACAACCCAGCCGAGCTGCTGGGGACGCAGAAGACGTGGCAGCGAGTGCCCGAGGTCCTCTCGCCGGGAATGGTCGAAAAGTTGCTCGCCGCGCCGCAGCCGCGCGATCCGTTCTGGCGGCGCGACCGGGCGATGCTCGAACTCTTGTATGCGACCGGCTGTCGGGCATCGGAGGTGTCGAACCTCAAGACGCCCGACCTGCACCTGGCCGAGCGCTATTGCCTGGCCCACGGCAAAGGTAGCAAAGACCGGCTCACGCCGCTGGGCGATGCGGCGGCCGCGGCCATCAACGACTATCTGCGGCACGAGCGGCCGAAGCTCGCGGCCGTCGCAAAATCGCCGCCCCCTTGGGTGCTGCTCTCGCGCAGCGGCAAACGGCTGCGGCGCGAGGCGATTTGGGAATTGGTCAAGCGCTACGCCCTGCGGTCGGGCATCAATCCCGACATCGGCCCGCACACGCTCCGCCACAGCTTTGCCACGCACGTTTTGGCTGGTGGTGCCGACCTGCGGCAGGTGCAGGAACTGCTCGGCCATGCCAGCATCGCCACCACGCAAATCTACACCCACGTCGAGCAATCGCGCCTCAAGCGCGTTCACCGGCAATTTCACCCACGGGGGTAGCCTCCTGGACATGTAGCTGAAGTCGCCAAACTTCAGGGGAACCTGAACTCTGGCGCTTTTCGGCTGCGGTGCAGTTTCGGCAGTGCCTTTCGTCTCGCCTGCCTCGCAGCCGACAGATATATTGGTAGGTGTACGAACCGGCATTTGGCTGCTGGTTCGCCACGGCTCCTGGCGTTTCGCGGCGCGTCCAATCGAGGAGGGCGCACATGTCGCAAGTTGGCGTAGCAGCTTGTCCCAAGTGCGGGGCCAGGTACGGCGTGCAGGAAAGCGCGGTGGGACAGACCCTCCCCTGCCCTGCCTGCGGCACCAAGTTCGTCGTGCAGCCGGTGGCCCGCGCCGCCGATGACTTTCTGCCCCCCAGCGTCGATCTGGCCGCCGGCGGGCCAATCGTCCCGGCGTCGCGCGTGCTGGACCCCATCGTCTATCCTCACCGCGACATCCCGTGGGTGGCCATTGCGATTGTCGCGGGCCTGTGCGTGTCGCTCTTTGCAATCGCCTTTGGAAGTTGGAAGGCGTATCAGGTGGTGGCAGAGGCAGTTTCAAAATCGGAGTTCGATCCGGCCGACCTGGCGAGCGGCGTACCAACGAATCTGGGGACTGGAACTTCCGCAGACGTCGCGGATCAAGTCGCGGCCGACACTGCGGCAGCCGTCGAGGGCGCCGGCAAGGTGATCGACCGGTTTGCCAATGCCGTGACCGATTCGATTGAAGTGCCCAAAATCCTGTCCGATTCGCACGAGCGATTGGCCAGCGAGCGCGAGCGATTGAAAACCGACTACCAGCAAATCCGCGACGAATTCGCCTCCGGGCGACAGGGCGATGCGGCAAAGAAACTGCGCGATTTGCAGATGCGAATCGAGGACCTGACGATTCGCTGGTACTTGCTCCCGCCCATGACCGAGGGAGAGCGCGAACGATTGACGCCGCGGCTGGCTGATATGGGGCATGGATTCGGCGGCAATCTGCTTGACGAGCCGGATAAGGCTTTTGACGGCGAGCCGGCGGCGAGAATTGCGGCAGCCGACTTGAATGTCGCGGAGCGCATGCTGGCGATTGTGGCCGCGATGGCGCTGTGGCCCGCGCAAGCGGAAGGACCCGTGGAGCAACAGTATGCCGACGCTGCGGCCCGCGGCCTCAATGTGTGCAAGCATCTTTACTCCATCCGCTCGCCAGCCGACATCGAGCGCGTGTCGCCTGCCGTCCACGAGGAAACTGCCAGCATCAGGGCAATAGCCGGGCAAGTGCGCGGAGGCGCTTTGGATCTGACGAATCTGAAGTCCATGGAGCGGATGTCCCAGTACATGATTCAGATCGGCATGGTCGCATACGTCGGACAGCACGTAACCAGGCGATTCGGCCTGGACCTGGCGAATTCTTCGGCCACAGAAGAAGGCCAACTCGCTGCCGAGAAGGAAGCGAAGGAGTTTGGGAAGAATGTGGCAACGCTGCTTGCCGATTATCACACGGCGCATGTGGCCTTTGTTCTCGCCATGACGCCGGGACGGCCAACCGAAGGATCGCCGAGCGTGGCGACATCCGTCAGCACACCGGGTGGGCCGACCATCTCCCTGCCGGGCTTCGGCGGTCCCGGACTTGGCATGCCGCGCGGGTTTGGACCGGCCGGTTTTGGTCCGCCCGCGGGCTTTGGCGGGCCCGGAAGCGTGGCGGGTTTCGGTCCGCGTCCCGGACCTGCCGGATTTTCCGACGCCAGCATCGACGCCGATTTCGAAACCAGGCGGCAAGCGTTTGCCCAGGCCAACGGCGCCGACCGCATTCTCACCGTGCGAGCCACCGGCGGCTCGACCGTTCAGTTCCGCGCGCTGGAGCAAACGATCATGCGGCTGATTCGCCCGACCAGCCACAGCATGCAGTCGATTGGGACGCGGTTTCAAATGTTCGTGGTTTTTGCCGGCGATATCGAGCGCGTCGCCAGCGCGATCACCGCGGGCAAGGTTATCAATACCGACGCGGGCTCCCGGATGATCGAGGTGGAGTTCAAATAGGAACGTCTTCACGACCTTCGCTCGCCCGGCTAGACTGAAGTCGTTGCCGCTCGCCATCTTACGTCCGCTCTAGCTGCGCTCTTGCCCTTGCCCTTCCCATGCTCTCGGAGCACTGCGGCATGCCCCGTCGCCTGACGATTCTCGCCCTGCTGCTCATAATGCGGCCGGCGCTTGTGGCTGCCGACGAGTCGGCGCTGGAGTTCTTCGAAAAGCAAGTCCGGCCGATCCTCGTGGCCCGCTGCTACGAGTGTCATAGCGGCAAGGTCGACAAGCCCAAGGGGGGCTTGCGTCTCGATTCGCTCGCCGCAGTGAAGAAGGGGGGCGACACCGGACCTGCCATTGTCCCGGGCAAGCCCCAGGAAAGCCTGCTGGTCGATGCGATCAACTATGGCGATCTGTATCAGATGCCGCCGAAGACGCGCCTGACGGCCGAAGAAGTGGCGGTCCTCACGAAATGGGTTGAAATCGGCGCGCCGTGGCCGAAGGACGACACCGCCAAAACGACTGCCGCATCAGGAGAATTCAACCTCGCCCAGCGCAAAGCCGCGCACTGGTGCTGGCAGCCTCTGACCAATCCGCCGGTCCCCCAAATCCGAAATCCGAAATCCGAAATCCGAAATCCAATCGACGCGTTCATCCTGCAAAAGTTGGCTGACAAGGGCCTCTCCCCGGCCCCGCCAGCTGATCTGCGGACGCTCATCCGGCGCGTCTATTTCGACCTGATCGGCCTGCCGCCGAGCGTCAAAGAGGTCGATGAATTCCTCGCCGCTTGCTCGCCGTCACACCGTCCCTCCGTCTCTCCGTCTGACGCCGACAGAGAGACAGAGGGACAGAGAGACAGAGAGCGCGAGCGCAAGGCCTTCGAGGCAGTCGTTGACAAACTCCTCGACTCCCCACACATCGGCGAGCGCTGGGGCCGGCATTGGCTCGACCTGGTGCGGTACGCCGAATCGCGCGGCCACGAGTTCGATTACAACATTTCCAACGCCTTTGAATATCGCGACTACGTCATCCGGGCACTGAACGCCGATGTCCCATACGACCAGTTCGTGATCGAGCACGTGGCGGGGGACCTGCTCGACAAGCCCCGTCTGCATCCGCAGGAAGGCTGGAACGAGTCGATCATCGGCACGGGATTCTGGTTCCTGGGGGAGTGGTGCCATTCGCCGGTTGATATTCGCAAGGACGAGTGCGACCGCGTCGACAATCAAATCGATGTCTTCAGCAAGACCTTCCTGGGCCTGACGGTCGCCTGCGCCCGCTGTCACGATCACAAGTTCGACGCGATCAGCCAGGCCGACTACTACGCCCTGGCCGGCTACTTGCAAAGCTCGTCGTATCGGCTGACGCGGTTTGCAACGTGGGAGCAGGACCGGAAATTGCTGGCTGACCTGGCGGCACTCGAATCGAAGTACAAGCCCCAAATCGTGGCGGAAGTCGTGCGGGCAATCCAATCGAAGGGAAACAGTCTGGCCGCCCAATTGGCCGCCCAGGCGGAGAAGCTGGCCAGTTCAGAACTCGGTGTGCTCGAGACTTCCCTCAATGGCTGCGAAACGATCATCAACTACCAGCATCCACCAGACGGCTCGTGGCTCGCGGACGGCCCTCTTTTTGGTGCAGGACCAACGCGCGCCGGCCAACTCGTGATCGGCACCGAGGCAACGTCGCCGCTGGAGGTCATAGCGCACGGCGCTGCCCGGCTGCATCCGCAGTGGGCAGGCGCGGGCGTCGCGGCGCCAAGCGAAGGGGACCAGGGCCGTCTCGGCGGCTGGCTGCGCGCCGGCCGGGCACTGAAGACTCCGACATGGACGCTCAAGAGCGGCCAGGTGCATTATTTGATCGAGGGCACCGGGCATGTTTACGCCGCCGTCGATTCGCACGCGATGATCAACGGCCCGCTGCACGGCGAGTTGGCCAAGGACACCGGCGGCAACAGCGACCTGCCAATGCGATGGATTACGCACGATCTGTCGCGTTACGCAGGGCATCGCGTACACCTGGAATTCAGTCCCAAGGAGGGCGAGGACTTTCGCGTGCTCATGGTGGCCGAGGGGAGCGAGCGGCCCAAAGCGCCGGCCAGCCGATCCAATGCGCTGATCGAGCCCCTATCGAAA
>JAKEHX010000515.1 GCA_022614795.1 Planctomycetaceae bacterium
GATTTAAGGGAGGGCCGAAACATGGTGAAAAAGGGGATTTTGATTGGTGCTGCGGCGCTGGTGCTGCTCGGCCTGCTGTTTGGCCGCGAAGGATGGAGCCATTTGAAGACATCGCTGGGAATGGCCCGGCAAGCGGTCCATGATGCGGTGCCGGTCGAGTTTGAGCTCAGCCGGGCCCGCCAGATGATCAAGGACCTGGACAGGCCGATTCACAACAACATGCACTTGATCGCGAAGGAAGAGGTCGAAGTGGCCCACCTCCGCGAGCGACTCGGCATCGCCGAGAAGAACCTGGGCAAGAACAAGGCGGACATCGAGCGGCTGACTGACGATCTGAAGCGCGGGGACAGCAATTTCGTGTATGCCGGCAAGAGCTACACGGAGAAGCAGGTCGAGACCGACCTGACCCGCCGCTTCGAGCAGTTCAAAGTGAAAGAAGCCACGCTCGGCAAGCTCCAGCAGGTGCTGGCTGCCCGCGAACGGGGCCTGACCGCCGGCCGCGAGAAGCTCAAGGCGATGCAAGCCGCCAAGGGGCAGCTCGAAGTCGATGTGGCCAACCTCGAAGCCCGCCTGGAGATGGTCAAGGTTGCCCAGACGACCAGCGAGTTCAATTTCGACGACAGCGAACTGTCGCGAACCAAGGATCTCGTTAGCGACATCGGCGCCCGAATCGGCGTGGCTGAGAAGCTCGTGAATGCTGAAGCCGAAGATCCCGGCCAGATCAACCTCGACGAGCCCGAAACTACCGACATCACCGAGCAGGTGACGAAGTATTTCGAAGCTTCGCAAAAGGCCGACGAAAGCGTCGCGGTGAAGTTGGACTAACTCTGAAGGGAACGCCCTCCGTGGCGTTCCATGAAATCGACGCTCCCACGCATCGCGTGGGAGCAACTACTAACCCGAAGCGTCAGCGAGGCAGCTTGCCCATTCCTCGCCAGCGCTTCGGGTTAGTACATGAACGGCCAATTCGATCCCGTCCCTGTGGAGGTCCCTGCCATGGATGAAGAAGCGGTTGTCGCCCTGGTCGGTGCGGGGGGACTATTTGCGTTTCTGTCGATTTGGGTCGTCGTCGCCTACGCGGCCTATGCCTGGCGGGCCTGGCAAGACGCCAAGGTCAAACGCGAAATGATCGCCCGCGGCTACACCGCCCGCGAGATCATCGCAGTGGTCCGCTGCAAGCGGCAATCAAAGTGTGAGGAGCAACTCTTGCCCGACGTGCCCCCTGCCAAGCCCGTCCGGCAGCCGGCGTATGGATAATGTAGTAGGCACACTCCGTGTGCCGTCTGCGAGGAGCCAGCTATGGACTTTCCGGAAGTGGTCGTTGCACTGGCGGCGATTTTCTTCACGCTGGGTTGGCCGATGATCTGGATCGCCGCCTACTACGGTTACCAGTCGGTCAAAGCCTGGCAAGACACGAAACTGAAACGCGACATGGTCGCTCGCGGCTACACCGCTCAAGAGATTGTGCAGGTCGTGGCGGCCAAGAAAGGCTCGCGGCCGGAGAATACTACCGATGTGCCGCCGGCCAAGCCGATCAAGCAACCGGCGTATGGGTAGGACGACATACCAACTCGAAGCGTCAGCGAGGCAATTCCTCGCTGACGCTTCGGGTTAGTATAAAGGGGAGCAGCTCAGGTGATCATGTTCCCTCCGTGGCGATTCAAGTTGCGGGAGGCACAAGTCGCCCTGGATCAGGGCCGGCTGGAGGAAGCCGCGCGCCTGGTGGCCGACCCGACGCTCAAGGAATTCCTGCCGGTCCAGCAGCTACAGGTTCAGATCGCCACGCAAATGGCCCGCCGGGCCCTGGAGCGGGCCGCCGCTGGCGACATTCCCGCCGGCTGGCAAGACCTGGAATCCGCTCGCGAAATCTCGGGCGAAACGGCCGACTGGCAGAATCTTCGCCAGGCCGTGGCCGAAGTGGCCGTCGGCGAAGTCGTGCACCACCTGCGGGCTGGCGACTTTTCCGGCGCAACTTCGCGAATCACCGCGCTGGAGCGCCGCAAGATACCCGGCATTCCGCTCACCTCGCTCCTGGAGGTGACGCGCAAGCTCGACTCGGCCCGCAAGCTCAGTCAGCGTGGCAAGTTCGTCGAAGCGCTGGAGCAATTGTCCGCGGCAGAAACGCTGCGCCCCGACTTGCCGCTCATCGGCGAAGCCAAGCGGCAATGCCTGGAGCATGCGGAAAAGGCGCGGCTCCTGCTGGAACAACTGCATGCCGCAATGGCCGCCAGCGACTGGACGAAGCTCCTGGCCGTGGCCAACGAATTGCTCGAAATCTCACCGGACAATCGGGTTGCCCGCGATGCGCGCAAACGGGCTTGGGCCGAGGTCGGCGAACGGATCGGCGATTCCCGCAATCTGGGCGAAACGCAGCACTGGACGGGACTCAATGGCGAGCGCGAACCAGCCCGCAGCGACGAGCCCGCTCGCTCTTCGCCCCGCTTCATGCTGTGGATCGACGCCGTCGGCGGCTACCTCGTTTGCCTGGGCGATGAGATCACCGTCGGCCAGGCGCATCCGAATTCCCGGGTCGATGTGCCGATCCAGGCCGACATCTCGCGGCGGCATGTGAAGCTGCGGCGCGTCGGCGAGGGCTACGTCGTCGAGCCGATCGGCCCCAACGTCACCCTCGATGGCAAACCGCTCGCGGGAGCCGCCTTGTTGTCGGACGGCGACGAGATCGGCCTCAATGGAGCGGTCCGGCTTCGCTTCCGCAAGCCGCATGTGCTCAGCTCGTCGGCCCGGCTCGAGATCGTCAGCAAGCACCGGACGCATCCGTTTGCCGATGCGGTGCTGCTGATGGCCGAATCGTGCGTGCTCGGGCCAAAATGGCAGAACCACGTCGTCTGCCGCGACTGGGGCGGCGACGTCGTGCTCTACCGGCAGGACGATCGGATTTTCTGCCGGGCGATGGAATCGATCGAGATCGACGGCAAGCTGCACGACGGCCGCGGCCCGGTGCGGCCCGGCTCGCAGGTGCTCGGGACGGACTTTTCAATGACGCTGGAGGCGGTGTAACTACCGTCGCTAGTGCCGTAATGAACCTATAGGCGGACGTCAAAGCGATGCAAAAACTGGTAACGATCTATCTGGACAATGGCGCCTATGGGCAAGGAAAGATGATCGTCACCAGCTATGCCGAAATGCACGGATTGGTGGAGGAGCATTTGGCGAACTATTTGTCGGAAGGCTGGTCCATCAAGCAATTGCAAGCATTCGGCGGCAATTCGGACGGTCTGGCAGTCCGCGGTTGGATAGCGGCGGTAATAGAACGACCCAGTGACAAATGACCAGAAGCAATTTCAAAGTCACGTAGCTGAAGTCGCCAGCCGTCGCCAGACTTCAAGATTCCCGCCTGAACTCTGGCGAGTTCAGCTACGGCCGCAACCCATTTCACAGCAACACTTTACGTTAATACATAGGCGGCGATTGCGGTTTCCCCAAGAATTCATGTAACAGGACGAAAACCCAGCAGGCGCAAGCAGTGTAAATGTTAGTGTCGGCCCACTGCGCAGTGGGGGTCTTGTTGGGGGGTAGAATAATCGCATGACTTCCCGTGCCGCGACGATCGACGCCGGCGGCCCCTTGGCCGAAAGCCCAGCCGCCGAGAACGCTGCCGCCGACCAGCAGGCCGGCCAGCTCGTCGACAGCAACCTAATCGACAGTAATCTCGTCGACAGTAACATTGCCCCGACCGTTCACGCTGGCGACGCAGGAAACGGAGCCGCAGGAAACGGCGCGCCGGGAAATAGTGCGTCAGCAAACCCCGTTCAGCCCGCCCGAGCCGGTGCTATGAAGTTCCTTTATGCCCATGGTTCCCGCCCCCTCGATGGCTACACCATCAAGCGCGGCATCGGGCGCGGCGGCTTCGGCGAGGTTTATTTTGCCACGAGCGACGCAGGCAAGGAGCTCGCCCTCAAACATGTCGAGCGAAACCTGGAAGTCGAGCTCCGCGGCGTCAGCCAGTGCCTCAACTTGAAGCATGCCAACCTGATCGACCTGTACGACGTCCGCTACGACGAGCAGGGCGATGCTTGGGTCGTCATGGAATACGTCGCCGGCGCGAGCCTCAAGGACGTCATCGATCGCAATCCCAACGGCATGCCGGTCGAAGAGGTCAATCGCTGGTTCCGCGGCATGGCGGCGGGCACCGCCTATCTGCACGATCACGGCATCGTCCACCGCGACCTGAAGCCCGGCAACATCTTCGAGGACGAAGCGGTCGTCAAAATCGGCGACTACGGCCTCTCGAAATTCATCTCCACCAGCCGCCGCAGCGGCCAGACCGAAAGCGTCGGCACTTTTCACTACATGGCGCCGGAGATCGGCAAGGGAATCTACGGCAAAGAGATCGATATCTATGCCCTGGGCATTATCCTTTACGAGATGCTCACCGGCCGCGTCCCCTTCGAGGGCGAAAGCAGCCAGGAAATCATCATGAAGCACCTGACGGCTGATCCCGACTTGTCGGGAATCCAGCAGCCGTACCGTGCCATCATTCAGCGGGCGATGCAGAAGGATCCGCAGAAGCGCTACAGCAATGTGGCCGACATGCTCATCGCACTGGAGCAGCCCCACAACAAAATAGCCGGGACCAAACCTGCTCCGACTTGTCAACCGTCCGCATTTGCCTTCCCCGCGATTCCGCTCGCCGTCGCCATCCCCGAACCGCCGGTCTATATCGGCGATGACGAAGAAGAGATCAAGCTCGGCCCGCTTCAGGAAAAACCGATTGCCAAAGCGGCGTCGGTGAAAGGCAAATCGCCCACCCTGCGGCCAATCCGCACCCCCGATGAGCCGATCGCCCGGGCATTCACCAGCGGCTGGGGCAGCCTGGCTCACTGGTGGAATCACGGGCCAATGACCACGCCGCTGAAGGTCGGCCTGCTGATCGTCGTGGCGATCTTTGCGATCGTCAACGGCTGGTGGCTGATCTATCCGATCGTGGCCCTGGCCAGCGTTTACCTGGTCTATTTGGGAATCCGGCTGCTGACGCAGGCGCTGCGGACGCCCGTTGCCGTTCCGGCGACGGCGGTCGATGTCCGCAACACCGGCTGGCACGCCTTGACGTTGGAGCAACAGGGCCGGCAAGTGCTGTGCATGAAAACAGCCGGCGATCGCCTGGGCGAGCTGACCGGCTCGATGCTCGCGGCAGCCGCCATTGCGCTGGTCCTGACCATCGTCATGACGGCGATTGGCGGCGAAGCGCTCGACAACTCGCCCAACGCCATCGCCGGCCCCGCCTGGTTGTGGCTGATGACCACCCTGGGATCGTGGCTGGTGCTCGGCGCGGGCAAGTTTTGCGAACGCAGCTCGGGCGAACAGGTCAAGCGCCGCTTCGGCATGCTCGTCGTGGGCCTCGTGTTCGGCGCGATCGCCTTCGCCAGCAGCGAGTTCTTGATGGTCAAGTTCCAGGACGGCATCGCCGCCGCGAGCCCGCTCAGCGGCGAAGTCGCCCGCCACATGTTCAACTCCCAAGGCGCGCCGCTGCTGGCCGCCTTCGTCACCTATTTCGGCTTGACCTTCCTGACGATCGGCTGGTGGAAGCAGACCGATCCGTTGCGTGCGTCGCGGCTGCGAATCGGACCGATCCTCGTCGCCATTTTCGCCGCCTGGGCGTGGTGGGTGCTGTGCGCCTTCCCGCAGCCGTGGGGCTTCATGCTGGTCGCCGCCATTTCGATCACCACGCAGCTCTCCGCCCCGTGGCTCAGCCCACCGGAGCGGCTGCTTGCCACTGTCAAGAAGAACGGAATTCGCTCCATCGGCGAGCGGGGGAGCGCTTCCTAGGTGACAAGAGCCCCCTGAGTTGTCGCTTACGTCTTGTTGCATTCGAGAATAGCCATGTTGACCTTCACAATCACCGCCATCCTGCTCTTGGCGATTGCCGTCGCGGGCTGGCCGCTCGTTTTGCTCCGCCGTCTGCGCCCCGCCCTTCAGCTGACGGGAGGCTCGTGCTGTGTCGCTGCCGGCGCCACGGTCATGGGCCTGTTGGCCGCAGGCCTGATCGCCGTGCCTGGCGCCGAAATGTCGCCGGCCAGCGCTCAGGAGAAAGCCGCCGGCTCATCGGCCGAGCCCGCCAGCGACTCGCACCCGGCCGCTCCCGCCGAGTCAACTCCCGCCGCTTCCTCTGCCGCTGCGGCTCCGGCATCAGCCGAATCTGCGGCTGCTGCTGCCACAAAGGCCGAA
>JAKEHX010000516.1 GCA_022614795.1 Planctomycetaceae bacterium
AGGCGGTCCCGACGTACACAACGTCGATTTCGAAGCGTCGTGGTCGAGGCACTTGAAGCTCGCCGCGTGCTCGATGGTTCGGGGACCTTGACGCTCGATGGCGGCAACGGCGTGGATGAAACCTCGGGGCAGGTATATTTCGATGTGACATTCGCCGGATCATTCCCCGGTGGTTTCTCGGTTACCTATTCGACATCGAACGACACGGCATGGGCGGGAACCGACTACGTAGCCAAGTCCGGTTCGCTAAGTTTCTCCGGAACGGACGGGGAAATGCAGAAGATTTGGGTCGACTTGATCGACTTGAGCCTCGTTGAGCACACAGAACGATTCAACTTGACCCTCGGAGCGGTAACGCCAAATGGACCCGGTACGATCACCGTCGAGGGCCCAACAACGGACTATGCCGAGATTTGGGACGACGACCAGGCGATCATCAGCATTACTGCGGTACCCGGCAGCGCGGCCGAGGGCAATGCCGGGAGCCAACATGTCGTCAACTTCATCATTTCGTCCGACAAGCCTCTGGGAGCCACTGTATCTGTCGACTTTTCGACCAATAGTTTCGGCAGCGCACTCGCGTCCGACGGTGATTTCGTCGCCGACAGTGGATACCGCACCCTGAGTGGCACTCTCACTGCAACGGTAGCAATCACGGTAAACGGCGACGCAAAGACTGAGCTTAACGAAGGATTTGAAGTCTGGTTCGACAACCTCCAGACGAATGGCCTCGACGTGGTTTTCGCGTCCGGCGACGATTGGGACAGCGCGAGGCACACGATCCTGAACGACGACTTTGCAACGATTACGATCACAGTTGCTAGTCTAACGGTAAATGAAGGCGCGGGCACGGCCACGATCCAAGCCCAACTCCTGGGCGAAGTGGATCATCCCATCGAAGTTTTGATGTGGACGGATGCAGGTACGGCGTCGGGCGCAGCGGGGGACTACAACGCCACTCCCGCTACGCTGACGTTTTCAGGCGCAAATAATGAAACGAAAGCGTACTCGGTAACAATCAACAACGACAACATTGTGGAGGCGGCTCTCGAGACATTCGATGTTAAGATGGCGATCATAGACGCTGGGGGCCGCGACGTTCGGGTAGGTCGGCAATCTGCTACCGTCAATATCGAAGACGACGACGCGGCGCAAATCTCGATCAGCGACGTCAGCGCCAATGAAGGAACGAGTCCGACTGGCTGGACCGAGTTCGTTTTCATGCTGACGCTTACCAAGCCCGTCGATACGGCGATCACGATCGATTACTACACGGTCGCGGTCTCAGCGACGGGGACGGGCAACCTCGATTACATCCACGTCAATCCGCCGATCACGATCACGATTCCGGCCATGACCACGTCGGTCCCGATCATAATCTACGTCCGGCCCGACTCGAACGTTGAGCCGACGGAGACCTTCAAGCTGATGCTCGCCAACTTGGCCGCGCCGGGCCGCAATGTGACGATCACCGACGACGAAGGCATCGGCACGATCTGGAACGATGACTAACTTTGGATGGGGGCGCCAGGCGGATTCCCCTCAGGCTCGCGCTCCTGGATTCTGACTGCGATTCGCGTCCACCGATTGTTGGGGGCGCGAACTTGTTCGCGAACTCGACATCCGTTTCCTTCACTCGACCTCACGGTTTATTCCCATGCTCCCATCAAAACTTACCTTTCAGTCTTGCTCTTGCGGCACTCTGTTACTTCTGCTCGCTGCCGGCGCTTTGTTCGCGGGAGAAACCGTCCAGCTTTCCCCCGTGGCGATCTACAACGACGGCAGGGTGCTCCCCCCGACACACGAAAACCCCGCGGATTTGGCGATCTCCCCGGATGGACGGTTTGTCTTTGCATCGTTGAATACAACGGTCGCAACGCTCTACGCGTACTCGCGCGACAAAGAAACTGGAAAGCTGGAATTGCGCGCGAAGCTGTCGGAGCCCACAGTGATCGCACCACGCATTTTGGGGATATCTCCCGACTCCAGCATTGCCTTCGTAACTGGCGCTGCGAACTTGCCATTTCTGTTTGCCGTTAACGGCCAAGCTGGCGCATTGACTGAGCATCAAAGAATCCAGAACCTGAAGAACGGAGTCGTGGGGGTCCAGGACATCCAGGCCGCGTGTGTTAGTCCCGACGGGAAATCTCTCTATTTGGCCGGCCACCGCCCGAAATCGCTCGTCTGCTTTCGCATGGATCCCGCGACACGTACGGCCACCTTCGAGGAGTGCCTGCAATCGGCCAAGGCAGGCCAGGCGGAGCCTGGAACATCGATTGTCCTCACCAAGCCGATCAAGGAAGCACGGCGTGTCGACGGAATCGGCGCGATCCATACGATTGCCTGTTCACCCGACGGGAACCATGTGCTCGTCGCCTCTAACTCGGCAGGTAAAGCGTTAACCGTGTTTGCACGCGATCGCGAGAACGGACGCCTCGTTCAGGTGCAGACCCTAGAGGATCCTCAACCAGTGACCAATAATGTTTTGAGCCTTAGTGCGATTGCATTTCATCCCGCTGGAACGCACGTTGTCGTCAGCAATCGCATAGGAGGGATTTCGCTTTTGCAGCGCGATTCCGAAACAGGCGAACTTACGTTTGTCGAGGCATATGTTGACGAGGGCATGTTACTGGAACCTCGGCCGAAAGTGCACATGACTGAAGGGCTCAGGAGCAGCACCGATGTCGTTTGGACACGAGATGGACGAGCCGTGTTCGTTGCCAGCGCCGGCGACAATGCCATTGTGTGTTTCCGCTTCGATCAGGAGGCAAATTGCTTGAAACCGATTGGCCGTATTCGGCCCGAGAACGGCATCGAAGGGCTCTGGGAGGTGCATAAGCTCGCGATCAGTCCCGACTGCCGATTTCTGTATGCAGGTTCGCGATACTCGACCGTGGCAGCTTTTGAAATCAAAGTAACCAAGGACTAGTGCCGCCTTAGCAACTTGGTATGGTGAGGGCCGCGCCAAATCCCACGCAGTCGCTTTTACTGCGTCGTCCCGCTGAGCCTACAATGGCACCCGACCGAATTCACGGGTTCTTTGGGAGGCACGTCATGCTCCGAATACTCTCGGCGGTGGTTCTTGGAGTGGTCCTGGCACTGCCCGCGATGGCCCAGGAAGCTAACAGGCAAAAGCCGGCCGCGCCGGCTGCCAGCGAGATCGATTCCAACAAGGCCCGCGAACTGCTTCGAAAGCGACAGGCGGGCGACAGGCTGACCGCGGAGGAAGCGGCTTATCTGGAGCGTGCCATTGCCGCCCGCCGCGCCGGTCAGCAGGGCCGTCCGGGCCGCGCCGGCGGCAGTGATTCGCGAGCCATCTTCGGCAAAGACAAAGTCGGCTTCAAGCCGCTCACCGAGATGACCGGCGAAGATCGATATCAGGACCAGGATGGCGGCCTCTATGGCGGCGGCCAGAACGCGCCGCCCGAGGAACATCGCAAAGCAGCCGAAGCGGCGCTGGCCAAAATCGAGCCGCTCGATGCCCGCGGCCAGCCGGCGGTGGACGGCCGGGTCGTCTTCGTCTCGATCAGCATGTCGAATGCCACGCAGGAATTCTCGAAGTTCAAGGAGATCGCCGACCGCGACCCGCGGAAGTCGCCGAGTCTGACGATCGTCGATTGTGCCCAAGGTGGGCAGGCGATGGCCGAGTGGGTCGCCGCCGGCGCCCAGCCGTGGACGGTCGCCGAGCGGCGGATCACTAATGCCGGCGTGACGCTCGACCAGGTGCAGATCGCCTGGATCAAGCTGGCCAACAAGGGACCGCGGGGCGACCTGGCTGAGCACGGCAAGAAGCTCGAAGCGGATACGCTGGCCGTCATTCAAAATGCCAAAGACCGCTTTCCCAACCTGCGAATCGCGTATCTGTCGAGCCGCATTTATGGCGGCTATACGATGGGCGCTCTCAATCCCGAGCCTTATGCGTATGAGTCGGCGTTTCCCGCCCGCTGGCTGATTCAGCGGCAGATGAAAGGAGACAAGGCGCTCAATTTCGAGGCCAGCCGCGGCGAGGTGAAGTCGCCGCTGCTCTTGTGGGGACCTTATCTCTGGGCCGACGGCGTCACGCCGCGGGCCGCCGACAAGCTTGTTTATACGCGCGAAGACCTGGCCCAGGACGGCACGCACCCATCACAAGCGGGTCGCGAGAAGGTCGCCAAACTGATGCTGGAGTTCTTCGCCAACAATGAACTCACCAGGCCGTGGTTCGCAAGGTAGAGTCAGGTGGGGTGCAGTGCGCAGCCCGCCGCCA
The DNA here is from genome assembly GCA_022614795.1 of Planctomycetaceae bacterium. Taxonomy (GTDB): domain Bacteria; phylum Planctomycetota; class Planctomycetia; order Pirellulales; family Pirellulaceae; genus CAYLLN01. The sequence goes on from JAKEHX010000516.1 coordinate 4,247, forward strand.
GAAATGCTGCGCAACGAAATGCACCACGACGACGCGGCGATATCCCCATGACCGACTCGAAGGCGCTGGAACCCGAGAACTTCCGCTCGTACCTGCGATTGCTGGCACGGCTCCAGCTGCCGCAGAAACTCGCCGCAAAACTGGACGCGTCGGACGTGGTGCAATTGACGCTGGTCCAGGCATACCGCGCGCTCGACGGCTTTCGGGGCCGGACCGAAGCCGAAATGGCCGCCTGGCTGCGGCAGATTCTGGCCCGCAACCTGGCTCATGCCGCCCGCGACCACGGGCGGCAAAAGCGGGATGCCGGCCGCGAGGTTTCGATCGCCGCAGCCGTCGATCAATCGTCCGCCCGCCTGGAAGCCTGGCTGGCGGCCGACCAGTCGTCGCCATCGGAAAAGGCAGAACGTAACGACCAGTTGCTGCATTTGGCGGCGGCTCTTGAAACACTGCCAAATGACCAGCGGGAGGCGATTGAGCTGCACTATTGGCAAGGCTGGACGTTGGCCCAAATTGCCGAGCGCCAAAGCCGCACGCCGGCCAGTGTGGCGGGCCTGGTGCACCGCGGCCTGGCCAAGCTCCGGGGCCAGCTTGTCTAGCAGGCAGCTTAGCTGCGACCGATTTGTCTAGCAAATTCTCATCAAATCCTTGAGAATTCTGCGCAAGTGCTCTGCCCCTGCGGGCTCTACCTCAATGGCGACTGCTTGAAAGCCCCGACCAGTGGTCGGGGTGAGCCGCGATTGATGATCAATCGAATGCACCCTGACCACTGGTCAGGGCAATTAAGGGACGATCCATGACAGCCGAAGTGCGATGTTCATGCGGGGCCTTGCTCCGCGCGCCGGCCGGTTTCCAAGCCGGCCGGGCGATTTGCCCGATCTGCCAAAATGCGGTCGTGTTTGGCGGCCCGTCCCCAATTCCCAAGCCGGTCAATCCCAGAGACATTCCCATGCCGGTGGTCGAGTTCCTCGATCCCCCGCCGCGACCGGCCCCGCCCCCGCAAGTTCCGGTGACTCCTTGGCCGCAGCGGATGATGGCGGCTTTGCTCGATCCCCGCAGCATTCAATGGATGATGATGATCGGCGGCGGGCTGATGGTGCTGGGCCTGATCGTGTGGCTCGTCAGCAAAGGGATCTTCGAGAACACGCTCGTCGTCGCGGCCACTCTCACCGTCGGCAGCTTGCTGGTCCACGCAGCCGGCTGCTTCCTCGCGCTGAAAACGCGTTTCAAGATGGCCGGCCAGGCGCTGACATTTCTCGGCTGCATCCTGATTCCGCTCAACCTCTGGTTCTACCACTGGCATGGCCTGATGACGCTGGAAAAAAACCTGTGGCTTGGCGGCGTTGTCTGCTGTGCGATCTACGTGGCCACGGTGCTCTTGCTCCGCGATCCGCTCTTCATGTATGCCGTGGAAGGAGGCATCACGCTGACGGTCGTGCTGCTGTTGGCGAATCAAGGATTCGTGAGCGACGCCGGCTGGCTCAGCGTCGTCTTCCTGGGGCTGGCTCTGGTCTCGATCCACGCCGAGCGGGCCTTTCCGCCCGAAGGCGAGCCGTTCGACCGGAAGCGCTTCGGCCTGCCGCTCTTCTGGTCGGGGCACGTGCAACTGGCCGCGGCTGTGCTGACGCTGGCCGGCAGCCAGCTGCTGGCTCTGTTGCTGGAACAACGAACCGACTGGCTCGGCTGGCAATGGACGTGGACCGGCAACTTCCTCACGAAGAACGTCTGGCTTGCCGGCGGCGTGTGGATCGCCGCCGCCTATGCCTACTTCTATAGCGACCTGGTCGTCCGCAGGATCGGCCTCTATGTCTATCTGGCCGCGGCCTGTCTCGTCGCCGCTGAGCTGACGATCATCGGCAGCCATCTCCCCGCGGAGGTGATGATCGCCGCCCCCGCGATCACCGCCCTCCTGCTCACGCTGATCGCCATACGCCCCGGCAGCGAAGGCGAGCGGCTCAGCCAGAACCTCCAGCCGCTGGCGATGATCCTTTCGGGCTTGTCGGTGCTGATCGGCGTCGTCCTGCACGTGCGGGCCACGAGCCAGTTCGCTCAATCGCTCAATTGGGGATACCCCACCGCTTGGCCGTTTGTGGTCACGATGCTGCTGGTCACGGCTTGCACGCGTGCCGCGGCGGTCGTCTATCAAAACCGCAGCCCCAAGACGGCGTCGGTCTACCTGTTCCTGAGCGCCGCCAGCGTGCTGGTCGTGGCTGCGGGAATCCTGCGATCGTCGGGCATCACGTCCTGGACCTATCAAGCCCCGATTCTCATGCTCGTGCCCATCGCCTACCTGATCGCCGCCCGATTATGGCGCGGCCAGCAGCCCGAGCAGCCGCTGGCGATTGCGGCCCACGTCGGCACAGCCGTCATCCTGGCCCACCTCCTGGCAAACACCGTCAAAGATGTCGATAAGGCCTTCATTCAGGTGGAACGCGAGCCACTCAATCTATGGCTGGCCCTGGCGTTTTGCCTGGCTACGGTGTTCTACATTCTCGCGACACTGCTCCGGCGGCACGGAGCCAACGTCTATGCCGCGACCGCCTGTGCCTGCGCCGCGGTATGGCAACTGGCCGGATATTACGACGTGCCGCATGAGGCCTATACCATTCTCTACGCGGTCCTCGGTCTGGCCGTGCTGGCGGGCGCCCGGCTGGTCGGCATCGAGCATGTGAAAACGTTCCACATCAGCGGCAGCCAGTCCTCGATGCTGCTCGGCCGAGGCGCGGCAGCCTTCCACAGTGCCACCGCCCTCTTATCGCTCGCCTTCCTGTCGGCCCTATTGCAAGGACTGTCGCGGCTGGCAACACAACGGGCCGAGTGGCCCATGCTGACTGCCGTCGCACTGGTCGCGGTGGTTAGCCTCGTCGCCGCGGTCATGTCGCCGACGAGCACCTGGCGGCGGGTCTATGTGAGCTGGTCGATCGCCCTGGCCTGCGTCGCCTTCCTGCTGCTCAATGTACTTATCGATCTGACCGTCTGGCGGAAAGCCGAAATCTTCTGCATCGTATTGGGCGTGGTGTTGCTGGTGGCCGGCTATATCGGCCGCTTCCTGGAAGGAGATCGCCAAGAGGGAGACGGCGTCACGCTAGCCCTCTTCCTGGGCAGCATGCTCGCGCCGGCTGCCCTCTTGATCGCGACCCTCTATTACCGGTTCGGCGAAGGGGAGCCCTCCTTCATAGACGAGTTGGGCTTGGTGCTGGTCACTGTGCTCATGGTGATAACGGGACTCGTCTGGCAGCTCAAAGCCCCAACGCTTATCGGCGGGACAATCCTTGCGGCTTATTTGCTGGTGCTCGTCGGCATGTTGGCCATCCACCCCAATGTGGCGATGGGCGTCTATCTGGCAATCGGTGGCGGCCTGCTCTTCGGGGCCGGCATTGGCCTCTCCATCTATCGTGAGCGGCTCTTGGCCTTGCCCGACAAGATTAAGAGCCGCGAAGGGGTATTTCAGGTGCTGAATTGGAGATAATCGTCGAGCTCCATCCCTCCTCGTACTCGTCCTCGTCCTCGTCCTCGTCGTCGTCCTCGGAGGTCGGATGTCGAAGGTCGAAGGTCGAAGGTCGGAGGTCGAAGGTCGGAGGTCGGAGGTCGGAGGTCGGAGGTCGGAGGGCGCAGTCAGGACATGGGTGGCGCTTTGGTTCAAGACATAGGTGGCGCGTTGGTGTGGTTGAGAATTGCCTGTTTCCCTCCCGGTGGCGACTTTTTAAGCGTTTGCTGGAGCTGCCTTGCCA
>JAKEHX010000517.1 GCA_022614795.1 Planctomycetaceae bacterium
AACCGCGAGGACGACCCCGAATACATCGTCCGCCTCGTCGGCCAGGTCATACGCGTCAGCATGGAGACGGTGAAGATCATTGGCGGCCTGCCGGCCAAGTTCGAACCTGGGACGAACTGAACATTTGACACGTAACTTGCAGTGTTCGCGTAGCTGCGCGCGGCCCTGCCAAATTGGCACCTGGCAGGTTGCCACGCCGTGGCGAACCAGGGAGAGCAATGGAGAGTCGATTGGAATCGCGGGTCCTCACGGCGTGAGGGAACTACTTTGGCTAGCCTGTTCAGCGGCCTTTCGTGCTCAGGCGTATGCCACCGTAAAGTTTGTCAGTTTGGAAGACCCAAAAACGCTAATAGGTGTAAAGTGACCTGCAAAGTAGGCTAAAGTCGTAAGTCATGGATGGACAATGAGTTGTGACCATTAATAGGGTCGAATTCGGAATGAAAAACGGTCGGAATGTTAGCGATTGTGACGTCGATTGCGGTGGACCATCCGCGGCAGCGATCCGGGAATAGATACCGCGTTTAGGGCCTGTTCAGCGATCGAAGCAGTGGGCGGCGGTCCAGCGCCAGCCGGGCATTGTCGATCGCCGAGATATTGCCCAAGCTGAGGCAATCCAAAATCCAAAAATCAAAAAATTGGCCCGCTAGCAATGCCCAAGATCCTCATCCTCGACCCGATCGCCCAAGAGGGGCTTGATTTGCTGGCCAAGGCGCCGGGCATCACGCATGAGGTGCGCACCGGCCTTAAAGGGGACGCACTGAAGAAGGCGCTGGCCGAGGCGGACGGCGCGATCTGCCGCAGCGGGGTCACGATCACGGCCGAGGCCCTCGAGGGGAACCGGCGGCTGCGGGCCATTGCGCGGGCCGGCGTGGGGACCGACAACATCGACAAGGAAGCGGCGACGCGGCTGGGCATCGTGGTGATGAATACGCCCACGGGCAACACGCTCAGCACGGCCGAGCATACGTTCACGCTGATGCTGGCCCTCTCGCGGCGCGTGGCCGAGGCTTATCACACGCTGCTGGCCGGCAAGTGGGACCGCAAGACGTTCATGGGGACGCAGTTGGCCGACAAGACGCTGGGCATCGTCGGCCTGGGGCGGATCGGGCAGGAAGTGGCCAAGCGGGCCCTCGCGTTTCAGATGCGCGTGCTCGGCTACGATCCGTTCCTCTCGGCTGAAGGGGCGGCCAAGCTCGGCATCACGCGGGTCGAGCGCGTCCGCGACATGCTGCCGCAGATCGACTATCTCACCGTCCACACGCCGCTGACGCCCGAAACGACCAACCTGATCGACCGCGAGGCGATCGCGCTGATGAAGCCGGGGGTGCGGCTGGTGAACTGTGCCCGCGGTGGCATCTATAACGAGGAGGCGTTGGTCGAAGGCCTCAAAAGCGGCAAGCTGGGGGGCGTGGCCCTGGATGTGTTCCGCGAAGAGCCGTGCACGGCCAGCCCGCTGTTCGGCCTGCCGAATGTGCTCTGTACGCCGCACCTGGGGGCGAGCACCGAAGAGGCTCAGACGCAAGTGGCCGTCGAAGCGGTCGAGCTCTTGATCAACTACTTCACCAAGGGGGAGGTCCGCCACGCGGTCAACATGGCGGCGATCGATCCGAAAACGCTGGAGGCGATTCGCGGCTATCTCGACCTGGCGTATCGGCTGGGGCTCCTCATGGCGCAGTGGCATCCAGCCGGCGCGTCGGCCTGCCACCTGGTCTATCGGGGCGAGCTGACGAAGAAAAACACGAAGCTGGTGACGGCGGCGTTTTGCGCGGGGCTCTTGGAGCGGGCCTTGGAAGAGGACGTGAACATCGTCAACAGCGAGCTGCTGTTGCGCGAGCGGGGGATCAAGCTGACCGAACATTCGCGCAGCGAACCGGGCGCGTTCAGCTCGTCAATGACTGTGGAGGTCGAGAGTGGGGGGCAGAAGTTCGAAGCGGGGGGGACGCTGTTTGGCAACAACATGCCGCGGCTGATCCGCCTGGGCGAGTCGCGGCTGGAAGCGTATCTCGACGGCAAGCTGCTCGTATTCACGCACAACGACGTGCCGGGGATCATCGGCGCAGTCGGCACGATCTTCGGCAACCATCGGGTGAACATCGCCCAGATGGCGGTGGGCCGCGCGGCTCCGGGGGGCAGCGCGATTGGCGTCTTGAATCTCGATAGCCTGCCGCCCGCCGCGGCGCTGGCGGAAGTGTCGGGGCACAAGGATATCCAGAGCGTCCGCGTGATCGAGCTGCCTCCCGCGGGGCAGCTGCCAACGTGGCTGCGGGGGTGAGTGCAGGGGCCAGGAGACAGCGACCAGGAGCCAGGGGACAAGGAACCAGGTGCCAGTACTCAGTACTCAGAGGTTGTGAATGAATCCCGTAGCGGAACTCGCCAGAGTTCCGAATCCGCAGAAATACCTGAAGTCTGGCGACTTCAGCTACGAAAGATTCACAACCTCTCAGTACTCAGTACTCAGTACGGAGTACGCAGTAGCAGGCTGGACGCACCAGCTGTTTCGGACGATTCGGCTTAACGCGTCCAGGCCCACACCGCATAGGCCACCGACAGGGCGAGCGCCACATACAGCGCCCAGCGAAGGTACGGCTTACGCTGCGGCTGCACCTTGGGCTCGCTCTTGGTGTCCTGCATCACGACGGTCGGATGGCTGGTGAATGGCGAGGGGCGGTATTGGCTGGTCATAGGGCGGTCTCTCGGTCTGAGATCATCGACAAATCGAGATTTGGTGGAGAAAACCCGCGGGCGATAGCGCCGCGAAGGCTACGGTCGGGCTCCTTGCGGCCCGGACATCAGTCTCAGCCGCTTCATCTTCTTGTACAAAGTTGTGCGGTTGATGCCCAAAGCATCAGCCGTGGCATTGCGGTTCCAGTGGTTCATTTCCAGCACTTCAAGAATGATCGCCCGCTCCGGCGCTTCCATCGCGTCTTTGAGGGCCTTGCCGGACAGCGGCTCGTGGGCGGCCGACTGGCCCAAGGTGATTTGACTGGGAAGATCGTCGAGCGTGACTTTGGGACCGCGGCCCAGGAGCACGGCCCGCTCGACGATGTTTTGCAGCTCGCGGACGTTGCCGGGCCAGTAGTAGCGCTGCATGGCTGCGACTGCCTCTTCGGCAAAGCCCTGCGACTTCTTGCCCGCTTCTTCACAAGTCCGCGTGAGGAAATGCTGGGCCAAGAGCGGAATGTCCGCCAACCGCTCCCGCAGCGGCGGCAACTCGATGTTGATGACATTGACGCGATAGAACAGGTCCTGGCGGAATCGCCCCTGCTGAACGGCCAGTTCGAGGTTTTCGTTCGTCGCCAGGATGACCCGCGTATCGACCTTCTGCGTCTTCGTGCTGCCGACGGGCTCGAAGCTGAATTCCTGAAGGACGCGGAGCAGCTTTACCTGGAGGCCAGGCGAGCTGGTGCTGATTTCGTCGAGGAAGATCGTCCCCTTGTCGGCCTGCGTGAACTTGCCAAACTTGTCGCCAGTCGCGCCGGTGAACGAGCCGGCGGCGTGGCCGAAGAGCTCGCTCTCCAGCAGCGTCTCGGGCATCGCTCCGCAGGCGACCTCGACAAACGCCTGGTCGCGGCGCGAGCTGCGGCGATGAATGGCCCGTGCCAGCAGCGACTTGCCCGTCCCGCTTTCGCCAGTGACCAGCACGGTCGCCCTGGTGTCGGCGATGCGATCGACCATGTCGAACACCCGCTGCATCCGATGATCGTGGCCGACAATGTTCTCCAATCCGAACCGCAGATCGAGCTGGGCCTTGAGCTGCTTGTTCTCTTCGACCACTTTCCGCTGCGAAAGGGCCCGATCGATGGCCATTTCCAGCTCTTCGTCGATCAGCGGTTTGGTCAAGAGGTCAAACGCCCCGGCACGCAGGGCATCGATCGCTGTCTCCACGGTGCCGTAACCGGTGATCAGGACGACCGCGATGTGCGGGTAGTGCTCGCGGCACCAGCCGAGAACCTGAAATCCATCTCCATCGCTAAGGCGAATATCGGCCAGGACGAGGTCCACGGGCCGTTCCTTGATGAGCCGCAGGGCCTCGTCGCGGGTCGATGCGGCCAGCACTTGATACCCCTGTTCGCGCAGCCAGCCAGCCATCGCGTCCAGGACATGGCGGTCGTCATCAACGAGGAGCAGGCGGCCGGACTTCATCGAGGGTGTGCCTTGGCGGTGACGCGCTTGATGGTCGGACAAGAGCGCAGCAAATGCTGGCATGTAGGTGATTTACGTCACGGTTGCCAAAGGTCAACATGCCCCCCATTGAGAGTTATGTCATAGATTGTCACCAGCGTCCGAATCCCTCATTTACGCCGGAATTCCAAGGTGTGAGGTGTTGATATAGGTACAAAAGTCAATCGGTGAAGTGCCTTCTAACTTTCTCGTTATCAAAGAGTTGCGGCACACTGGGTGCTTGAAGTTGGGGTGCGCTCCTGCGCAAAATGGCGGGACGGAGGAACGGATGCTGGTCAACTCCCCTCGAAAGACTAGCATATCGCCTAGATGCCACGCATCGCACGGCAAAGCGGCGTTTCCCCCGCAAGACTCTTTTCCGTGACTTTCCTGAGGGGGACAGAGAATACCAATCCGCAATTCGTCTGCGGGATCAGACGAGCATGGGCCCGGCATTCCCGGGAGAAATTCGAGGAGCGACATGAAGATCAATTTGTTGGTGGCCGACGACCACGAAGTCGTGCGGGAAGGGGTTCGATCGATGGTGCAGGGGTCCGACATACACGTGGTTGCGGAAGCGGCCACGGGCAACCAGGCCATTGAACAGGCCATGAAGCTTCATCCGGATGTCGTGCTGCTCGACGTGCGGATGCCGGACACGGACGGCCTGGAGGCGCTCGAACGAATTACCGATCGATCGCCGCGGACGAAGGTGGTGATCTTTACGAGCTACGACAACCCGACGTACGTCGCTAGGGCCGTGGCCTTGGGCGCCGCGGGCTTTGTGCTGAAGGGGGCGCCGAAGGAAGAGGTGCTCAGCGCGATCAACCGGGCCCACACCGGCTTGCCCCCCGAGAACGACAGCGTCATGGGGAAGGTCCGCAACACGATGGCCCGCCGCCGTCCAACCTACGACGAAGATATCCCGCTGACCAACCGCGAGGTCCAAGTACTGCGGCATGTGGCGCTCGGCTTGTCGAACCGCGAAATCGGCCGCTCGCTCGACATCAGCATCGAGACGGTGAAGGAGCACGTGCAGAACATCCTGCGCAAGCTCGAAGCCGGCGACCGCACCGAAGCAGCCGTGTGGGCGGTGAAGAAGGGTTTGGTGTAACGGCCAGTAGGGGACGTCCTCTGTGGCGTTCCGCGTAGGGCAGCGTCCCGCGCTGCGCATCTGCGGGACGCTTAATGCGCGAGCATTTGAAATCGCTTGTTCGTCTCGTCCCAATCGACGAATGCTACGAACTTGTCGATGTACTCCTGCTTGCGGTTTTGATAGTCCACGTAGAAGGCGTGTTCATACACGTCGCAGACGACGATCGGCTGACCGAGCCAGATCACGCCAATTTCGTGCAGGTCGCTGGTCACGTTGTAAAGGCGGCCATTGACCATATCGCGAGCGAGGATTCCCCAGCCGCCTGCCGCCTGGCAACAGGCCTTGAAATCTTCGCTCCAGCGGTCCAGCGAGCCGAAGCGTTTGGCCAAGGCAATACGGATGTCCTCGGCCGGCATGCCGGGCTTGGGCGTCAGGCCGTCAAAATACAGCTCGTGGAGCAGCACGCTGTTCATGCGATTCACCTGGTCCTTGTGCAGGAATGAAAAGGCATCGCCGCCCAGCGGTTTCTCGCCTTGGTAAAGCCCTTCAAGCTGTTGCTCGATCGCCGTAAACCGCTTGAGCGCTCCGCCGTAGTGCGCCCGGTAATGGGGCGTCACCTGCTCCTTGGTAAGCAGCCCTGGAATCTCCTCGTACTTGAGTTGCTTCATTTTGCCGGTGACGAGGCCAGATCCGTTAAGCATTGCCAGTGCAGCGGGCGGAGACTCGGCAGCCAGCGCTGGCGTGGAGGCAGCAGCAGAAATGCCCAGCAGGCTGGCGGTCTGGAGCACTTCGCGTCGGGAAAGGGACTTTGGCGAAAACATTTTGACCTCGGAGAGAGGAGCTTGATTGGATCGATTCAGGCGAGCTATTTCGCAGCCGGCGGCAGGAACGCCACTCGCTTCGGCGCAGCGCCAACCTTGACTCGCTCCAGGTCTTTGAGCTTACCGTTGTCAGCGACCTCGACAACTTGCAAGCTGCCGTCGCCAAGATTGCTTATCAGAACTTTTACCGGCGAAGTGCCAGGGATGCGCTCGATGCAGCAGGGCCTGAATGCACTTGTCAGCCGGTCGAGGAGCTTGCCCGTTATTACATCCACCGAATCGACGTAGGACCGGCCCTCATTGGCCGCCAGCAGGATGTTGGGCAGAACGGCCTCCACGCCGTGATAGGTGACTTCCTGGTCGCCGCGGTTGTTGGCAGGTGGCTCGAAGGAGAAGAGTTTGGTGACTTTGCCAGACTCCGTTTCCATCTCAAAAAAGCCATTCACCCAAAACGAACCGAAGTAGAGCTTGGACTCATCCGGGGCAAATGTCAGGCTGCGGGGATTGACGTTGAGTTGATGGAACTTCACGAGCGCTTGGCTGGCTGGGTCAATAATGGCGATGCCAGTGATCTTCTTGCACGTGACGTAAGCGTTCCTTTTAAGCGGTCCATATTTGACGACGTGCGGAGCACTGCATCCCTCAATGCGGCCGACTTCTTTCATTTCGGAAGGGTCAATGACGACCACGTCGTCGCTATAGAAGTTCGCGAGAAGCAGTCGTTTGCCATCGGGCGTGAGCACCAGGTGATCGTTGAACATCTTGCCGATCGGCACTTTGCCCACTGGTTCGCCGCCCGGCAGGGCAAAAAACTTCACCGCTTCCTCGTCTTCGACTCCCACTGCGAGTCTGCGGGCATCCGACATGACGGCAATCCCGTAGGGTCTTTGACCTACGGGGAAGCGTTTCTCCTCTTTCATCGCCTTCAGATCCACGAGCGATACCGAGGCATCCTGCGTGTTGACGACAAAGACCTTAGTAGGCTCCGCATTTTGAGCGACGAGCGCGGCGGTCTGACCGATCACGAGAACTGCCGCGGCAGCCGAAGCAATATGGCGAAACATACGATTCTCCTGTTGGCTGGCGGGCGGTAAGTGCTGCGGCATTATCTGATGCGAACGAATCCAGGGGAAATCGCTACTTGATTTCCGTCGCTTCAATCTTGTCGAAGTAGGTCTGGGCGTCGGCCTTCGTCCATAGGCCGATCTTGCCGGCCTTGGTAAACGTCTCGTCTTTGGCTTCGAGTTGTTTCAGGCCGTCGAGCGAGCACTCGATCATGTTACCTTTCATCTTGATGGAGAGTGCACGCCACGCCCCCGCCGGCGCTTTCAGTCCCTCTTTGGTCGCCAGCTGCATTCGCTTGCCATCCACGACCTTGTAAAGCCGATAGTTTTCTTCGAGGGGATTGAAGCGGGCGATGTAGTAGTTGTTTCCATCCTGATAGCGCCAAACGACTCCGCCGCCCTGATCGATCTTGCCCTCCACCGCTTTCAAGGCAACGGAGAGATCGAGGTTCAAAAGCGATGCGTCATCGGCAACGCAAAGGTTGAAGAGTGCACTTGGCCCGGCGGCCGTTTGCGCGAGCACGCGGGCGCCGCTGGGGGCCGATTTGTCTTCTACGACCTTCCAAATACTCCCCTCCCCTGCGCCGGTTTTGGCAGCCGTCCAGCCGGGTGGCAGCGTGCTTGTTTTCGCGTTCTCGAAGTCCCAGACTTGGGGCTTTGATTCCTGTCCCGGCGATACTCCTACGCACAGGACCAGGAGCATTGACGAAACAATGGCTCGCATAATCGGTTTCCAAAACAGGGGGCCATCACTTGCCGGCTGCCAGCTTTTGTGGATTCCAGTCGTGCTTTTCATCGCGGACATGCTTGAGCCAGGCGTAGAGCGCGTCGTACACGACAAATCCGTGCCGCAGCATTTCGTAGTCGTCTCGGAAGTTGTGCGATAAGCCCAGCGAAATGGCGAGCAAGCCTGCACATTGAGGTGCGAGGTCGAGCCGGGCAGTGTCCGCGCCGCGCACGATGACCGCCAATTCCCGCAAAGGAGGGTCGGTCAGCGTGTATTTCGCCAGGAACGAGTCGAAACTGCACAGCGGACCGTCGTGCGTCAGTTCGACGCCGGGAACGTCATAGGGAATCGCACCCGTGGCCTGGCTCTGGGCGATGACCTGGTCCGGCGGCACGAACCGGAATTCCGGCTGAGGGTCGATGAATCTCGCGATCAACCAGGGGCAAGCAACGCGGTCGATTTTGGGACGCTCGCGGGTGATCCACTTCATATGCGGCGCTCCAGAACACCAAATGCAGCAGCCGCCAATTGCCGACAGCGCAATTATCTCGGCTGATGGGCACGTTGAGTAGTTGGCTTGTCGATTTCCGCGCGAGCTGGTCGAAGCATGCGACCTTTTAGCACCTCGTTACAGGGCCGTTACGGGCGTCTGCATGCAAACAACTACGTAGGTCCCTCGGGCCCCGAGGGACTGGCGCCAGAGCAAGTGTCCGATCCCACCGAGCCGTCGGGACCTACCTGCGTTTCGCTCGTGGATGGGCCCGTTCGTACGCGGCCCGGAGGCCGGCCGTGCTCACGTGCGTGTAGATCTGCGTGGTCACCAGGCTCTTGTGGCCGAGCAGTTCCTGGACGCTGCGGATGTCGGCGCCGCGGTCGAGCAGGTGCGTGGCGAATGAGTGGCGAAGGGTGTGCGGCGTGGTCCGCAGGTCAAGGCCGGTCAGTTTCAAATACTTGAGCAGAAGCCGGGCCACGCTGCGAGTCGTCAGGCGGCGGCCGAAGCGGTTGGTGAACACGGGGGTAGGTCCCGACGGCCTCGGCGGGACCTGAGATGCGATTTGACGATGTGTGGCGACGCCAGGTCCCGCCCGGCGGTCGGGACCTACACTTCGCAACTTGAGCCAGCGGGTAAGCGCCTTGGCAGCAAACGAGCCAATCGGCGCGAGCCGTTCGCGCCGGCCTTTGCCGCGAATGCGGACGAGTCCCTCTGCCAGGTCGAGGTCGGTGTCGTTGATGCCGACGGTCTCGCTCACGCGCAGGCCGGCCGAGTACATCGTTTCGAGGATGGCTCGGTCGCGCAGGCCCAGGGGCGTCGTGGCGGGCGGAGCGCCCAGCAGCTTGCCGATCTCGTCGGACGAGAGGAAATGCGGCAGCTTGCGGTCGCGGCGCGGATTGCGCAGCGGCTTGGCGGGGTTACTGTCGGCCAGGCCCTCGCGCTGCGCGAATTTATAGAAAGTCCGCAGCGAGGCCAGTCGCCGGGCGACCGAAGTCCTGGCGTAACCGGCCTCGTGCAGCGCCGAGACATAGCCGCGGAGGTCGAGCGGCGTGATCTCGGCGGGCGCGGGTTCGCGGCCGTACGCCTGGTTCAGGTAGTCGGCGAGCGAGGCGAGGTCTTCGCGGTAGGACTTGATCGTGAGCGCGGCGGCGTTGCGCTCGACCGAAAGGAAGCGGAGAAACTGGGTGATGGCGGAGTGCATCACTCATCCGTCGGCAGCGGCAGCTTGAAGCGCGGGTGGCCGGCGGGGGCGGGGGCTTCGGCTTCTAGGGCGGCGGCTTCCTGGGCCGATTGGCGGACCCGCTGGCTGAGGACGGCCGCGTCGTACCAGCTGAACGACAACTCGGGATTGCTGGCGAAGCGGCCGAGCGCACGAAGGGCATCGGACCGGTGATCGTCGTCGTAGAGAAAGATGTAGCGCTCTTCCCCTTTGACCAGGGCCAGCACGTTGATGTCTTGCGTCACGGGGTAGCATCTCCTAGAAGCCGATGGCGGGCATCCCTGCCGGTGGCGCGCCGCGGGGCGGCAGCGCATCTTTCCCTTAGGGGTCATATCGGCCAGTTGGCCCGCAATCCACTACTTGCGCTGCTCCAGTCCCGCACAGCGTCGCGAGCGCTTCGATTGCGCCGATGCGGCAGCATTTCCAGCCGTCATGCTTGGAACGTCGCCCGCGACCGGGCCAACCGCCATGCGTTGCATCGTCGCGATCATTGGCAAAGTCTTCGTGCCGCCCGGTAAGCTGTGCGTTCTGCCGGCGAATGATCCGCGCGTGTGCGAAGATCGGATCGTGTTGGTCGCGCGGCGTGTGCCGAATGGCGCTGCATGGCGAGCGCACATAGCGATGCTGATCAAGTCGCGGCCGCGCGATGAGTGTGTATTCATCGCCCGCGCTGGCACTGCCAGCGAGCCGCATCGATCGCGGTTGCGGCCTGCTGCCGCTGGCGATGATTTGTTGTCTGGCGACGTCCGCGCGATCGATGGTTGCGCGGAGGTGTGCGATTTGGCGGTCGCTGGACGCGCGCGAGCGCAATGGCGCCAACGCCTTGCCAGGTCGAAAGCCGCCGGTACGCAAGGGATGAATGCGACGAGGTGCTAGCATGACGGCCTGCCGATGCACGGGCGGAGTAGCAGCCCGCTGCGTCCCGTTTATCGACAGACTCGCCGCAGATTCTCTAGTTTTTCGGAAGGGTCTCTCGGTGATCGAGCAGCATGCAGTGCGTGCACGCGGCATCATCCGGACATGGCTCAAACCCCAACGCCTCGTAGAAAGCCGCGGCGGTTGGCGACTTGGTGCGCAGGCGCAGCGTGTTGAACGTTTGTTTGGCAGTGGCGATTACGTGTTCGACGAGCGCGCGTCCAATTCCGCGCCGGCGCAGCGACGCCAGCACATACAAATGGCGGACACGACCCAGCGACGGATCGTTGGCATAAGGGTCGATGTTAAGGCCGCACACTCCGACTGTCACGCCGTCCTGCTGAGCGGCGAAGAGTGCCTCGCCCGCGCATTCAAACCGGTTTGTTCCAAGTTCCCACTCCAAGACCAGCCGTTGCACGAAGCCGAAGCCTTGCGTCTGGCTTTCCAAGAGCAGATCGGAGAGGTCAGCGGAAACGATGCTGGAAAGACGAACAATCCGCATGTAAGCGCCTCGGGCTCGATCCTAGATCAACGATTGCATGCTGCTCATCCCGATCGGTTCGCGGCAGTGGAACGGCTCGCCGTACGCGGTGCCGATCGCCTTGCCCCAGTAGGCTGCCTCGTCGCGAAGCTGGTCGAGAAACGTCGGGGGCTCGACCGGCCGGCCCTCGATGAACTGGCTGTGATAGCAGCGAATTGCCGCCAGTTTGCGGTCCCAATAGGGCGTGATGTCGAGTATGAATGCCGGCTGGGCGGCCTGCTTCAGGTGCACGCAGTAATAGTTGTAAATCCGCCGCGGATGCCACGGCTCGCCCGGCATGTCGGTCTTCGTGAGCTTGGCCCAAAAGCGCGCGGCCTCCACCAGCTGCGTCGCGGCCGCATGGTCGGGATGGGCGTCGATCCAGTACGGCGCGAACAGCCACTTCGGCCGGGTCTGGCGAATGACGACGGCCAGCGCGCGGCGGGCCTCGAGCGTCGCTTCCAAGCTGCGATTGGGCAGGCCGAGATTCTGCCGCCAGTCGAGGCCGAGAATCTTCGTCGCCGCTGCCGTCTCGGCCGCCCGCTTCTCGGGTGTGCCAAACGGCGTTGGCTCGCCGCTAGTCAAATCGAGCACGCCGACCTTGGCCCCTTCGGCCTTGAACTTGAGAATCGCACCCGCCATGCCAAGCTCGGCGTCGTCGGGGTGCGGAGCGATGACGAGGATGTCGAGCATGGAACGATTATCCAATTGAACGCTGATTCCAGCTGCGCAACCGAGTCGCGAGAAGTCCGAATCCGACGGGCAAGGGCTGCTGGAGCAATTATAATTGACTGCGTGCGAGCCGGTTGGTGCAGTAATGTCGGGCACGGCAGCACGGATGAGCTTGCAGCTCCGTCGGTTGGCCCGCCGGGCCGGAATCCTTACAATGCGCCTCGCGAATTACCCATGCCGCCGGGAGCGTCGTCTGTGTCCGGCCAGATTGAAGGAAAAATCGTCTCCGCCACCGAGTCGGGCAACCTCGTTTCCGACATCCCCCACGACCGCCTGCGCGAAGTTCCCAGGGACTCCGCCACCACCACCTGCGACGAGCACCAGACCATCGGCATCTTCTCAGCCGACCACCCCGAAGAGCCCTTCACGCTGATGGCCATCCTCGGAAACAGCGGCTGCCTGGAGCTGACCATTGTTGGGGACAGCGCCAAAGCGATGCTCGGAATTCGCATGGGCGAGAAAATCGTCGTGAAATGGTAATGCAAATGCGGAGTGCGAGTTGCGGAGTGCGGAATC
>JAKEHX010000518.1 GCA_022614795.1 Planctomycetaceae bacterium
ACGCTGGTCAGCGTGACGGCATTGGCCTCGGTGATGTTGATCGCCCCGGCTGCTGTGACGGCGGCCGAGAGGTTGTTCACGTTGGTCCCCACCGTGATGCCGCTGGCGGCTTGCAGGAACAAATCATCGGCAACGAAGTCAACCGCGCCGTCCGCGTCGGTCAGGGCGCCGCCGGTGAACAGTGTGATGTCGCCGACGCCGGCGTTCAAATTCAAGCCGGCGATGCCGTTGGTCTCGGTGATGCTCTGAGCGCCGCCGCTCGCGGAAGTATTCGTGGTCAGGGAGGCGAAGTTGATGGCATCGCCGACGTTGTCTCCCAAAGTGATGGATGCCGCGTTGAACGTGGCGTTGTCCACGACCTGAAGGGACGTGCCGGCACTGTCGGTGACGGCGCCTCCGACTGTGACGGACAAGTCGGCGCCGGCGCTGGACAGGGCGACCGGGCCGGTGAAGTTGACGTTGTCCGCGCCGGCCTGGCCGTTGATCACCAGCGACACGTTGAAGTCGGGCAGGCTGGCCACGGTCAACACGCCGCTGTCGCCGCCCATGTTGACCGTCAGGCTGCCGGTCGGGTTGGCAAACGTCGTCGTTTCAAAGGTGGGCGCGCCATTCTGGCTGCGGATTTGCGAAATGCCGTTGGCAGCCGTACCGTCATCTTCCAGGATGGCCTGGTCCGCGGTCCCCGGCAGATTGAAGACCAGATCGGCGATCGTGCTGCCGGTCATGTCCACTGGCTCTAGTCCGGTGTAGCTGATCGTGCTGGGTGGATTGACGCCGTCGTTGTAAACCAGGTTGCCGGTGTGCTCGGGGCCCACGGTCGTAAATGTGTGCGTGACGAGCGCGAACGAGCCGCCAGTGACGCGCAAGGAATCGCTATCTGCGCCCCCGACGCCGCCGTTGAAGGTCAGCACGCCGTTGGGGACGGGAATGCCGCCGCTGTAGTCCACGGTCAATTGGTCGTCGCCGTCGCCGCTATCGATCGTGAGATTGCCCAGGCTTGCTGTGGGGATAACGGAAATGATCACGCTGTTGAGGGAGATTTCGGTGTTGCTGCCGTTGCGCTTCACGAGGAAGACGTCATTGCCGGCTGTTCCGGTAACCGTCGTCGTGGCGCCGGTGGTCTTGAGCGACAGCAAGCCCTGGAACCCAGCCGTCGCCGAGGTGTCGGTGCCGACCGCCAGCCACGGATCGAAATCGACGCTGCCGGAAGTTTCCGCGGCGACGGCGGCGGCGACGTTGGAGCCCCACCAGTTGCACTCGGCGTTGATCGCCGGAGCTGAGAGATTGTTCAATCCGAACCCGGTGTTGCCGGAAAGATCGTTGTCGAAAACGGCGCCGATGGCGCCGGCGGTCGCGTCGATGCGGATGCCGTCGCCGGCGCCGCCGCTGATGAAGTTCTCCTGCACGGCATTGGTGACGGCGCCCGAACCTGTCAGGCTACCCGTGATCACACGCACGCCGCCGCCCACGCCGCTGCCGGTGATCGTATTCTGGAACAGATTGGCGCTGCCGTTGGATTGCACCAGCACGCCCGTGTTGTTGCCAGTGAGCGTGTTTTGCCAGAGTCGGACCGCCTGATTGCCGGCGAAATTCGTGCTGGCTAGCCACTCGAAGCCGATATTAGCGCCGCTGACGGTGTTGCCGGAGTAAGTGACCGTGGTGGCCGGGCTGGAGTGCGACGTGACGCGGAAAGCCCGCTGGAGGTTGAGGGCAGGGTTATTGCCGACGCCCGTATTCAGGAACTGGTTATTGCTGACCGTGATGTTGCTGCTGTGTGCGTGGCCATTTTCCCAGATGCCCAGGATGACTGCCGGATCGATCGATTGGGCGCTGGTGACGGTGAGCGTGTTACCGCTGATCAGCAGGCCGTCATAGACGTTGCCGCCGCTGGTGTTCGACTGCATGCCGACGGAGACCGATGGATTTCCGCCTCCGGAGTCACTGACGCCGTTGCCGGCAATTTGAAGCTCGTTGTTCTGGATGACCTGGTTCGCGCCGAACGAATAGTGGATGCCAATGTTCTGATTGACATCGGCGGGCGCCACGGTGGCATTCAGGTCGGCGGGGATGCGGATGCGGTTGCCGACGATGTGTGTGCCGCTATAGGCGTCGGAGCCGCCGGCCCCATTGAACATGCCGATGCCGAGGTCGAAATCGAGGATTTCGAGATTTGATATTGTCCAGTTCTGGTTATCGCCGCCGTCGAAAACCAAGAATCCTTCGAGGTTCTGTGCCGCCAGATCGCCGGGGCCGGTGATCTGGGCCGAACCAAGACTGGCCGCGGTCACGGTGACGTTATTCACGTTCGGCTTGACCAGCAGGCTGTAGTTGTCGGCCGCGCTGACCGCGCCGTCGTTGCCCAGGGCCCAACTGGCCGCGGCATTGGCCTCGGTCCAGTTGAAGTTGCCGCTCAGCGTCATCGTCTGGCCGGAAACCAAGCAGTCAAAGGCGTTGACCAGGCGGCGGTAGTTGTTGTTCGTGCTGGTGAAGCCGGCGAGTTGTGCGGGAACGCTGAAGCTGGCCGCGACCTGAATGCCCGCTACGGCCGGGTTGGCATCGGGGCTATAGACGAGCCAGGGCTGGAAGTCGATCGCATCGGCAAAGTCGTTCCGCACCACCGAGCCGCCTCCGCCGGGATTGGCAGCGCTCGACGGGCCGGTAATATCGCCCCACCAGTTGCAGGTGAGGTCGAGAGGTCCAGTGTAGCTGTCCGGCAGGCCGAGGCCCTCGTTGCTGATCCCCGCTCCGTAGGTCGTGTTATTAGCGAAATTGTTGAAGTGGGCCTCGATGTCGCTGTTGAGAAAGGGACCGCCGAAGGGGTTCAGGTCGCCGAAGTCAGCGATCCGTAGGCCGCGAAGGTTGCCCGAGAGGTCGTTATTCAGCACGTCGATGGCAGTGTCGCCCCCGCCGAAAGTCAGGGCCGTGGCCGTGCCGAGGGTAGTGATGGTATTGCCCTGAAACAGGCCGCCGGTGATGCCCAGTGCATAGATGCCGCTGATGTTGTTGTGGATGAAGTTGTCGCTGACGGTCAGGTTCGTGTGGGCGCCAATGCCGACGGCGGCGAAGATGATGGGATTGTTGATGTTGTGATTGCGGAACTCGTTATCGTCGATGGTCAGACCGCTGGTGTTCTCGGTGTAGATGCCTGCGCCGCCGGCCGGGCCCGACGTGTTATTGCCGTCGATCAGGTTGCGCTCGATGAGCGACGGCCCGCTCGAACCGGCAAAAATGCCGATCATGTTGTTGGCGACGATGTTGTTGCGGACCGTCACGCCGGACGTCGTGTTGCTCATCACGATGCCGGCATTGAAGACGTTCACGTCGGTCTGGTCGCGCGCGGTGAAGCCATCGATCGTTGCGCTATTGGCGGTGATGTAGAACGCAGTCGTGCGGAAGGGGGCGTTGATCACAGCCCCGTTGACGACGGACTCTGGCACAACGCCGCGCGTGCGGGCATCGACCCCGAATTGGTTGCCGCGGAGCGCGACCGACTTGTTGACAGTCACCAGCTCGCTGTAGGTGCCGTCGGAGATGTTGATCGTGTCGCTGGGGCTGGCCGCGGCAACCGCGGCGCTGATGGTCGAGAAAATGTTTACGCCAGGGGTCAGGCCCGGAACACTGGCCGGCTGGCTGCCGCCCGTCGCGGTAAACTCTGTTCCTCCGGCTGCGGGGGTGTTATCGACCCACAGAACTGCCAGGACGCGGCGCTCTTCGAGCGATTCGAGCAACAGACGTCTGCGGCGGGTCATGGCCTCCGCTCGCCGCGTGCGCTGGCGGCGATTGCTCGGCGATAGCGATTTCTTTAACCAGCCGCTACGTAGGTGTGACATCATGTTAATGCTCCGAATCACCCGGTGTTAAATCTCGTGAACTAATGACGGCGTTGCTTTACGCCGGCGGCAGGTTATGCCGGTTGCGCAGGCGCGGTCGTCGTCGAAGGCAAGTTGTGGACCGCGCATCAGGCGGTGGTAAACGGGAGCACTTTCACCGCCATGCAGCCAGATCGCAGGTAGGAGCGCAGCCGCCCTCAGGCAGCGCGCCGGTGGGAAGGTAAGCCAGCAGTGTAATACCGCGATTGGTAAATGGCCAGAAGTTGGCTTGGAGTTACGCGGGAAATTCGCGGCCAAAGCCGCGAATTGCCCCGCCGTGCGGTCGCCCAACGCTGGCGGAAGGCGGCCGCCTTCCTGGAAAGGTGATGCTGGGCGAGAAATCCGATGTCGTGGATCTCGGACGGATTGGCGGTGGAAAAGGCCGAATTCGGGCAAATTCGGCTACCTACAGCCGCCAATCCAGCGCGACATCGAGGCTGACGGCCGAATGGGTGAGGGCTCCAACGCTGATTCGCTCGACGCCCGACTCGGCAATGTCCCGCACGGTAGCCAGGCTGACGCCGCCCGAGGCTTCCAGCTCCGCCCCCGAGCCGGCGGCGTTGCGCAGGGCCACAGCTTCGCGGAGCATCGCGGAAGTCATGTTGTCGAGCAGCACGATATCAGGCTGAGCGGGCAGGACCTCGCGAAGCTGCGCCAGCGAATCGACCTCGACCTCCACGATCATCTCGCCGGCGCGCGGATCGCCGGCAAACGTCTCGCTGATGAATTGCCTTGCCCGCGCAACCGCCTGAGCCGGCGTGTAGCCCTGCCCGAGGTTGGGGTGGCGTCCCAGGGCGAGGTGGTTGTCCTTGATCAGGACCGCGTCGAACAGGCCGATGCGATGATTACGTCCGCCGCCGCAACGGACGGCATATTTCTCCAGCCGTCGCCAGCCGGGAGTGGTCTTGCGGGTGTCGTAAATCTTCGCCTTGGTGCCGGCGATGGCCTCGACATATTGCCGCGTCAGCGTGGCGATGCCGGACAATCGGCCTAGAAAATTGAGCACGGTCCGCTCGC
The DNA here is from genome assembly GCA_022614795.1 of Planctomycetaceae bacterium. Classification (GTDB taxonomy): domain Bacteria; phylum Planctomycetota; class Planctomycetia; order Pirellulales; family Pirellulaceae; genus CAYLLN01. The sequence continues at coordinate 4,887 of JAKEHX010000518.1, forward strand.
TCGTCAATAAGTCGCGCGCCGAACCCGCGATTGTCGCAATTGCCGTCTGTGCCGCGACCTGATCGCCGTCCTTCACGTGCGGTTGCCACTGGCAGGCGATATCCATTTCGTCGAGAGCTACGCGGGCGGCCTCCAACCCTGCGATGACTCCCGCTTTCCTGGCAACGACGCCGGCCGCCGCGGTCGTCCCCTCGGGCACGAGCGCGACGGTCGTCCAGTCATAGCCGCGATCCAGGTCTTCGAAGACCGCCAGGCGCACGAGGCGCCGGCAATCTTCTTCAACCTGGCCGCACCACGCGAGTTGTTCGAAATCGCAGTTCATTGATCGGAAGTTTGGAAGCTGAGTGCAGCAGCGGGACTCCGGTTCAGCCACACCGTCAGCGGGCGAAGCCGGTCGGTCGGCGACTGACCGAAGTTGCCGACAACAAGGTCCAGTGCGCCGTCGTGATTGACGTCGGCCAGTTCCAGGGCGGCGTGATTGCACCGGTTCGACTCGATTTCATGCCGCAGAAACCGGCCCGGCTGCTGCTCGAGCCAGACAAGGGAAGAAAAACTCGCGACTTCCGGATGACGCCCAATCGATTGCGCGGGAATGAACGAGCAGGCGGCGACATCCAGGTCGCCGTCGCCGTCGAGATCGGCGGACAGTGCGCGGCTTACGCCCGGCATGCTCGCCAGCAGGTGATCTTTCCAGGTCAAGTCGCCGCGGTTCTCCAACCAGCGGATGCTGTGGGAGGGCTTGACATAGTAGCTGTCAAACGTGTCGCCGTTGGTATAGAGCACGTCCTGATCGCCATCGCCATCCAGATCGACAAGCCGGATGCCCGTTGAACCGTGTGAAGGGTCGCCGGCGCGATACAAGACTTGTTTGTCGAACGTTCGGCCGTCGCGATTGATGCAGGCTTCTACAGATTCGTGCTCCTGGGAATAGACGACGACGAAATCGGGGCGATTGTCGCCGTTCAAATCCGCGACAGGAACATGAATCGCTCCGGACCGGGGGTCGATTACGCTGGTTTCGAACCGCAGTTGTCCGCCTGCCGGCTCCAGCTGCGTCAGGAGCAGCACGTTGCCCGTCGTATGCCAGCCGAAAACGGCGACGACGATGTCGATATCCCCGTCGCCGTCAAAGTCGGCGGGCTGGGCATCGGCCACGCGGCCCACATCGTCGAGCAATACGACCTGATCAAAGTCCTGGCCGCTTGCTTCCTGTCGCGGCCGCAGCCAAACCACGCGGCCGCGGTCGTGATCCTCGGGGAGGAACTTCTGGATGGTGGTGAACACGACGCCGCCGCCGGAGACGCGGAGTTTCTCGCGGAG
>JAKEHX010000519.1 GCA_022614795.1 Planctomycetaceae bacterium
GGGGAATACACTACACCGGCCTCACGCGGCAAGAGCAGCTTGCAGTGCTAGCGGCACGCGTCACTCGAACGCCTCACGCCCACGCAAGCGTGGGACGTGGCACCCGGCTAGCGGAGGAATGTGTAGCTACTCCGCTTCGGCGAGCAAGTCTTTGAGGTGGCGGCCGAGTTCGGCGCCGCGGGCGCGCGTCGAAACGACCTTGCCATCCTTGCCGACGAGAATCACGTTCGGGATGCCGAAGATGCCGTACTCGATCGTCGCCGGGTGCTTGCCCATGTTTTCCTTGTCGTGGAGCGTGGGCCAGGGAATCTTCGTCTTCGCGAGGTACTCTTCCAGGGCCGGGCGGTCTTCGTCGATGCTTACGCCAACCACCTCAAAGCCCTGGTCGCGGTAGGTCTCGTAGTTACGCTTGATGTTCGGATACTCGGCGAGGCACGGGCCGCACCAGGTCGCCCAGAAATCGACCAGCACGACTTTCCCCTTCAGCGAGGCGAGGTCGAACGGCTGGCCGTCGATCGTGGTCCCCTTGAGCTCCAGCGGCTGGCCGACGAGGTTCAGGCGCTTGGCCGCACCCAGGAGCATCTTGCCCTGCGTGGCGAGCTCCTCGTCCTTGCTCTTGGCGAAGAGTTCGCCGTATTTGGTGTAGGCCTCGATCGCCAATTCACGGGCCGGGACATATTCAAGATTGACCGCGTAGCCGATGGCCAGGGCGGAGTCGTGCGAATCCAGCTCGCCACTGGCCAGGAAGGCGGCGATTTCGCCCAGCATCTTCTTGCGGTCGGCGTCGCTGGCGTTCTCGTCGAGTTGGCTGGCCGCGTCGGTGAGCAGGTGGCGCTTGGCCGTGCGATACGCGGCGGATTTCGTGTCCTTTTCGAGGGCGATGATCTTTTCGGCCGCTTTGCGCATGGCGAGCGGCGCCTTGCGGCGATAGATCGCCTCGTCCGAGCGGCTCGACGGCGTGAATTCGGCCAGCCGCTGGAGGAACCGCGACAACTTGGCCACATCATTCCCCGTGGGAACCACGAAGAGCTGGTTGATGTCGGCGGGATCGTCTGCGTTCTGCGCGGCAGAGTTATGGACCGGCGCCAGCGCGACCAGAGCGGCAAGCAGCGAAACGACCGCGACCGCGGGAAGTCGGAAAGACATCGGCGAGTCTCCGAGGGGACCGGTGGGGAATGTGTGGTATTGTATCAGCGGATCGGCGGGGAAATGTAACGAATTTCAGATTTCAGATTTCGGATTTCAGATTTCAGATTGCCGAGGGAATTGAAATCTGAAATCTGCAATCTGAAATCTGCCATTGGCAGGGGAGTAAGCACATGCGTACTGCCGTCTTCAGCACCAAGTCGTACGACCGGCAGTTTCTCGCGCCGGCGGCCCAGGCCGCAGGGCACATGCTTACGTTTCTGGAGCCGCGGCTATCGCCCCAGACGGCGGTGCTGGCCCGCGAATTTCCCGCAATCTGCTCGTTTGTCAATGACTATGTCACCGCGGAAGTTTTGGAGATTCTGGCCGCAGGCGGGACGAAGTTTGTCGCCCTGCGGTGCGCGGGGTTCAACCAGATCGATCTGGAGGCGGCTGGGCGGGTGGGCATTCGCGTTGCCCGCGTGCCGGCCTATTCACCCCATGCCGTGGCCGAGCACGCCATCGGCATGATGCTGGCCCTGAACCGGAAATTTCACAAGGCCTTTAATCGGGTCCGCGAAGGAAACTTCGCTCTCGAGGGTTTGTTGGGATTCGACATGCACGGCAAGACGGCTGGCGTCGTCGGCACAGGGAAGATCGGGGCGATCGTTGCGCAGCTCCTTGCGTGCTTCGGCTGCGACGTGCTGCTGTACGACGTCGTACAGAATGCGGAGTGTGCTGCGGTCGGCCGCTATGTGACGCTCCCCGAGCTGTGGGCCCGGTGCGACATTGTGACGCTGCACTGCCCGCTCACGCCGGCGACGGAGCACTTGATCGATGCGCGGTCGATCGCCGCGATGAAACCCGGCGTGATGTTCATCAACACCAGCCGCGGGGCCCTCGTTGATACACAAGCGGTGATTGATGGGCTGAAGAGTGGGCGGATTGGCTATTTGGGTTTGGATGTGTATGAAGAAGAGGCGGACCTGTTTTTCGAGAACCTTTCGGAGCGCGTGATCCAGGACGACGTGTTCACGCGGCTTCTGACGTTTCCGAACGTGCTCATTACGGCGCACCAGGCGTTTTTCACGCAGACGGCCCTGGCCCAGATCGCCACGGTAACGATGCAGAACCTGACGGCATTTGAGCAAGGGAACGAATTGGCGAATGAAGTTCGCGCCGTCGGCGGGAAGAAATGACGGTTGCCGACGCTGGCGGATTTTGCCGCAACATCTGAGCCTGCAACAGGTTAGTGCATTGAGAGGCGGCGGTCGAAACATCAACAACTTCCTATTGGAATAATTCCGACGCCGCTGCGGGAACTTTTGCGAGTACAGCCGCGTCGAAACTGCGTTACATCCGCAGGGCATGAATTGGGCTTACGTAGCGGGGGCCTGGTCGATCGCTCTGCACCGGAAGAGGCATCCGGGCTTCGGAATGGGAACAGTGTGCCGTGCGAAAGCGCGTCCAGGAGTAGGGTTTTATGGCCACCGCTGAGTTGAGCGTCGTCCACTTGGACGCCGCAACCGTCCCCGCGCGCGAGCGCAATCACGAGCTGGGGCGTCCTTTGCACCGCATCCAAGACGTCCGGCGTTTGCAGGGGATGTCGCTGCGGACTGCCGCCCGGCAGTTGGGGACCGACGTCCGGGCAATTCGGGCCCAGGAACAGGCTTCAACCGATCTGCGGCTGAGCGATCTGTACAAGTGGCAGCGGGCCCTCGATGTGCCCGTGGGCGAGCTGCTGGTGGAGGACGACGAGCCGCTGTCGCGTCCGATTCGCGAGCGGGCCCAGCTCGTGAAGATCATGAAGACGGCCCGGTCGCTGGCCGAGACGGTGAACAGCTCGTCGGCGCAGCGGATGGCCGAGAACTTGATCGAGCAGCTCCAGGATCTGATGCCCGAGCTGGCGGAAGTGAGCCCGTGGCATTCGGTCGGGCAGCGGCGCGGCCTCGACGAGATGGGCCGGATCGCCGAGCAGCCGATCGCGGACGATTTGATCTACGGCGAGTAGGTCCCGACCGCATGTAGCGGAATTCGCCAGAATTCCGGGCAGTGGTTAAAAGCCGCCTACTGAGTCGCCCGCTTTGCGCGTGGCCAGCGCACGGAGCGTCTGCGGATTGATCGACTGCGCCACGAATCGCACCGATCCGTCCGCCAGGAGTATCTGGCCGCCGCCTGGATGATTCCCCTGCGGCAGGCCGGCAGCGAGTTGGTTGATATCGACCGAGCTGGGAGCGGCCCAGCTCGGGTTGGTGGTGCGCATTTCGACAACGGCGATTGTATTCGCCAGGCCGTCGGTAATGTCGCCAAACTTGTGCGGGGAACCCGCCTCGAACATCGCCCCAGGACCCGTGACAAATTCGTAGTGCGAGTGGCCTTGTGCCGACGGATCGTCAAACACTTTGAGCATGATATTGCTCAGCTCGATGTTCTGCGGGCTGTCCCAGGCGGCCGACTTGTCCCATTGGTCGTAGATGGTTGCTTGTTCGATGAAAGGGAGCAGAAGCACGCGGCCGCTGTAGAGCGGCGTGCCATTGGCGTCGGTCACGACCGCGGGTGGATACGCGCCGTGGGTGTCGTGGTAGTTGTGAATCGCGATGCCGATCTGCTTGAGGTTGTTGGCCGAACTGGTGCGCCGGGCCGCTTCACGGGCCGCCTGAACCGCGGGCAACAGAAGTGCAATGCCGCACGGGCACATCAGCACGAGGATCCCTAGCACGACGATCAGCGCGACCGTGCCCCCGCCCATGCCGCTGCCGGCTGCGGGCGGGGCGTACTTGTAGCCCGCCATCGGCATGCCCGGAATCGTGATCGTCTGGCCGCAGCCGGCACAGGGCCCGGACTGCCCCGCGAACTGATCGGCGACGGAGAACTGCTTGCCGCAATGGGGGCAGGAGTACGAAATGGGCATCGGTTTGCTCCGCTGTGGAATTCGGCCGCGCACGTCACGCTAACCGACACACGGCGGAGAATCCAGCGTAGGGTCATGAGTGCTGGCGAAATGCGCCGCTCTCGATGGTGCATTTCGTTGCACTCATGCACCCTACGCCTGCTCGGCGGAGAATCCAGTCCAGCGACTACTGAATGTGTCGCCCGTGCCGCCGTCGAGTACGTCAATTCCCGGGCCGCCGACGAGCGCGTCGTCGCCGTCGCCGCCCAAGAGCGTATCGGCGCCGTCGCCGCCCATCAGCACGTCGGCTCCCTGGCCGCCGTCGGCAGTTAGCTGAATCGCGCCGAGAGCGAGGCCTGAGCCTTCGACCACGTCGTCACCGGCGAGGGTGTTCATGACCAGGCGGTCGTTGGCGGCCTCCGCGCCGGTGATGTTTACCTGGGCGGCCAGGCCGAAAAGCGCCGTGCCGCTGGCGTCGCCGACCGCCACGGCGATATCAGCTCTGCCGATTGCCCGCCGAGGCCCGCCAGTGCGCCGAGGCTTCCGTGGCGATTTCCACCGAGCACGGCTTTCCCTTTTGGCGGGCCGGGGCCATGGTAATCGGCGGCTGGGCTGAGACTTTTAGTGGAGCGGCTTTTAGCGGAGGGGCATCACCCGCGGAGGGCGGCGCGATGCGAGCCGAGGGAATGGCGCGCATGCAGCAAGGGCTGCGCGAATGGGAAGCGACGGGGAGCGTCACCTACCACACGTATTACGACGTCTTGCTGGCGGATGCCCTGCTGGCCGAGGCACGCCTGGCCGCTTCGCCCGCCACGTCGAGCGAGGCTCGCGAGTGCCGTCGCGTCATCGACCAGTCGCTGGCGCTGGTCGAGCAAACCGGCGAGCGGATGGTTGCCGCGGAACTCTATCGGCTGCGGGGGGAGCTGGCGATGCATACTGCCGCGGCCGAACACACCTCGGTCAACGATCACTGGCAAGCCGCCGCCGCAGACCTGGAACAAGCGCTCGCAATTGCCCAGGCTCAGGAGGCCAGGTCTCTGGAACTGCGGGCCGCGACGAGCCTGGCCCGCAGGCATCAGATGCAGGGCCGTCCGCTGGGCGAAGCCAGGCGTTTGCTCGCGCAGGTGGTTGGCTCACTAGCCGAAGGGCACAGTTTGCCCGACTTTGCCGAGGCCCGCGCAATGCTTGACAAGGAGTGAGTGGTGAGTGGTGAGTGGTGAGTGGTCCAGCAAGCTCACCACTCACC
>JAKEHX010000520.1 GCA_022614795.1 Planctomycetaceae bacterium
AGCCAGTGCGGCACGCTCGGCTCGGGCAACCACTTCCTGGAGGTCCAGATCGTCGCGGAAGTATTTGACGAAGAAGCCGCGCGGGTGATGGGCCTCGCGCAGGACATGGTCTGCGTGATGATCCACAGTGGCTCGCGCGGCCTCGGCTATCAGGTGTGCGACGATGCGCTGCGCGAGCTGCGCGGTGCGCCGGCGAGGTATGGCATTCGCCTGCCCGACCAGCAACTTGTGTGCGCGCCGATCGACAGCGACGAAGGGCGGAGCTACCTCGGCGCGATGTGTGCCGCGGCCAACTATGCCTGGTGCAATCGGCAGCTCCTCATGTGGCAGGCCCGCGAGGCCTTCGAGAAAGTGTTCAACCGCGGCTGGGAGCACTTGCGGATGGGCTTGGTGTATGACGTGGCCCACAACATCGCCAAATACGAAGAGCACGAAGTAGGTCCCGCCGGCCCGGCGGGACGGGCCAAGAAAAAGCTCTGGGTCCATCGCAAGGGAGCGACGCGGGCCTTCCCCGCCAATCATCCCGAAGTGCCGAGCATGTATCGCAGTATCGGGCAGCCGGTGATCATTCCTGGCGACATGGGCCGGGCGAGCTGGGTGCTGGCGGGCGAGGCGGGCAGCATGGCGCAGTCGTTCGGCACGTGTTGCCACGGGGCGGGCCGCGTCATGAGCCGCACGCAAGCGGTCAAGCACGCCCAGGGTCGGCGAATCGATGAAGAGTTGGCGAAGAAAGGGGTGATCGCTCGGGCCCGCAGCTGGAAGGGGCTGGCCGAGGAACAGCCCGACGCCTATAAGGACGTGGACCTGGTGGTGGATGTCGTGCACCGCGCGGGTCTGGCCCGCAAGGTCGCCCGGATGAAGCCGATTGGGGTGGTGAAGGGATAGCGATGCGGAAAATCCTACGACGTTGCGATGTTTTGCCAGAGTTCAGCGGCGACGAAGCGAGACAAGTGGCTGACATTGGTCGTTGCGATGATGACGTTGCTCGCGCCGCACGTCGCGGCTTGCGCGGCGAGGATCATGTCGCCGTCGATCGCGCGGTCCGCGGCTGTCGGCTGGCCCGTCTGTCGAGCTTGCGCCCAGAACTCCGCTGCTTTGCGCATGGCGACGGTCGAGATGGGAAGGTATTCGACCAGCATTGCCAGGGCGTCGAGTTGACGAATTCCGCGGGTCTTTTTTGCCCGGAGCAATTCCCGGCGAACTTCGTAGTCAGCGATCTCGGGAAGAATGATCCGCGTGCCAGCGTTCGCCAGCGACTGCAGCCAGCGGGCGCACGCCATGCTCGCGGCGGAACGTCGCGGATTCGTCGCCAGGCCCAGCGGCCCCGCATCCAAGACGACGGCGCGGCTCACCACGTCACTCCTTCCAGCTCAGGTGGAAACAGCTTTCGATTCGACAGTCGGTCCTCGTCCAAGGCCCGCACCAGGAAGTCGCCGGTTTCCTTTTGCTCGGCTTCGTCGGGGCTGTCCATCCAGGATTGGAGCAGGGCGGCGAGCTGCGCCTGGCGACCCTTGTTGGGAAGATGTTCGGCCAGAATGCGCAACGTCAACTCATCCGGCGAAGTGCCTTGCTTCGTAGCTTCGTCAGCGAGTCGCTCTTCCAGATCGGGAGGCAGAGAAAGCGTCAGAGTCATTTTCCAGGGTGCTCCAATATGACGATGAAATAGTCGGTGTCGCCGGTTTCTAATTCTACGTTGGCAATGACATAGCGAGGAGCCGAAATGACTGCCAAACATCCGAAACATGCCGCTCCTGGCCACTCCATCCTGCCCGTCATTGCCGAGCGGTGGAGTCCGTATGCGTTTGAGCCGCGGCCGGTGGAGCGGGCGAAGCTGCTCGCGTGCCTGGAGGCGGCGCGGTGGGCGGCGTCGAGCTATAACGAGCAGCCCTGGACCTTCATCCTGGCCGAGCGGACCGATGCGGCGGCGTTTGCGAAGGCGCTCGATTGTCTGGTCGAAGGCAATCAGGCCTGGGCCAAGAATGTCGGCGTGCTGCTACTGACCGTTGTCAGCCGCACATTTGTCAAGAACGGCAAGCCCAACGCCGCTTGCGAGCATGATGTCGGGCTGGCGGCGGGAAACATGGTGCTCCAGGCTACGGCACTCGGTTTGCAGGGGCATCAGATGATCGGCATTGTGGCTGCGAAAGTGCGCGCCGCGTATCAGGTGCCCGACGGACACGATCCGCTCACGGCGATCGCGCTCGGCTATCCCGCCGCGGTCGTTGCCGGCACGACCGATCCCCTGGCGCAGCGCGACCTCGCGCCGCGGGGCCGCAAGCCGCTGACGGAGATTGTGCTCTCGACGTGGGGCCGTCCGGCGCTGTAGGGAAGACCCGCGGGCGGGCTGTAGGGAGCGCCCTCCGTGGCGTTCCGGGGAATGACGTCGATGTCCGAACTATTGCTGAAAACGAAGAAGTTCAACGTGGTCCGCGAGACGGTGCGCACGCCCAGCGGCAAGGACAAGACTCGCGAGATCGTGCGCCATCCGGGTGCGTGCGTGCTCGTGCCCCTTCTCGACGACGGCCGCGTCTGCCTGATTCGCAACTTCCGCATCTCAGTGAATGCGACGCTCATCGAGCTGCCGGCTGGGACGCTTGAGCCCAACGAGCCGCCGCACGTCACGGCCGAGCGCGAGCTGATCGAAGAGACGGGCTACCGGGCCGCGAAGATCGAACTGCTGCATGCGTTCTTTCTTTCGCCGGGCATCCTCGACGAAAAAATGCACCTGTATCTGGCGAGCGGCCTGAGCGAAGGCGCAACGGCCCGCGAAGAGGGCGAGGAGATCGAGAATCTCGTGGTGCCGTGGCAAGAGGCCATCGACATGGTTTTCCGAGGCGAGATCAAGGACGCCAAGACGATCGTCGGCCTGTTGTGGGTCGATCGCCTGCGGAGCGGATAAACGCCGCGAAAATCCTAGCCTAGCCCGCCACTCGCAACATCATTTCCGCCCTGTGCCAGCTGGTCCCCAGCCGGCCCGCGAAGAACGCCAGGATCGTCGTGAGGCTGATCATGCACAGGCACCACAAGGCCGCCTTGCCTCCCGCCAGCTTGTCGGCCAGTTGCAACCCGTGCGGTCCGACCAGCAGACCGTCGGCTGGCGACAAGAGAACGAGGCCCAGCACCGCGGCATAGACCGCCGCCAGCGCGAGCGAGAACATCGTCACGACCCACACGGTCGTCCAATCGGGCAGCTGGAACAGATAGACGGCATAGGCCAGTTGCACGACGCCCATGAAGAACAGCACCAGCGCCCAGCGGGCCACGAACTGCGACTCGGCGACTTGCAGAAATTCGACGACATCCCAAACCGCGGGAACGATGCTGAACACCGCCGCGGCCGCCATAGCCGCGGCCAGCTGATACGCCGCCAGCGTCCGCGCCGCGTCGGCGTTGAGGCTGGCGGCCGGTGATTGGTCAATTTGGAGCGCGAAGGGGGGCGGGGCGGGCGGATCGCCGGCAATCGGCGGCGCGGGCTGCTCTTCGGCAATCGGCACCGGCGGACTTTCAGGAGCAGCTTCCGGCTGGGCAATCGACAGGGCGATCGGAGGCGTTGTTTCGGCGGCGGGTTCCGGCAGGGCGGGCGTGGGTTGCTCGGCGACAACCGGCGCAGGAAGGGCGGGCGGCTCGGGTGCTGGCTCAATGGGAGGAGCAGGCGGCTCCGGCGCAGGAGCGACAACGGGTTCCGGGATTGGCAGTGCCGGCTTGGGCAGCGCCGGCCCTAGCTGCTCTGCCTGACGCTCGACTGGCTCAGCCTGCGGCTGTACGGGTTCTGGCAGTGTTGGAGGCGGTGTGGGAAGCGCGCGGCTCTTCGGCTTGACGACCGGCGCCTGTGCGGCGGGAGTCCTCTCGCGCGGCAGTGTGGGCGGCGCGACCGACGTGCGGGCTCCGATCGTCCGCAGCGATCCGCCCGCCGGTCGCGATTCAGCAGTCGCCGTGCTATTGGTGGGCTGCGCAGTGATACTGGCGGCGGGCTGCGCGACGCGGAGCGATCCTGCCGCCAGATTTGCGGCGGGAATTCTCTCCGCCAGCACGCTCAAGAGCGCCCTGCCGGCGGTGTCGGTCTCGCCCAGGGGCACGACAACCGCCAGATCGCAGCGCGGGCACTTGAGCGTACGGCCGGCGCGGTCGTCAGGGACGATCAGCGTGTGTCCGGTCGGGCACTTGATCCTTAGCGGCATGCGATTCAGTCTGAACCGCCGCCGGCCAGCGGTCAACTTGGCGCATGCCGCCAAGCCGCTCACGACCGGCATTCCACAAGGAGTACCAGAGGAGGGACTTGAACCCACACGCCCTTGCGGGCACTGGATTTTGAATCCAGCGCGTCTGCCATTCCGCCACTCTGGCATGCAATGCTACCGGGCCGCGGCAATCGCCTGTCAAGCGAGCCAGGCATCGGTCGATGAAAAAAGTCGCCACGATTGTCTCGTGGCGACTGGCAAGTACCCCCTACCGGATTTGAACCGGTGTTACCGGACTGAGAACCCGGGGTCCTAGGCCACTAGACGAAGGGGGCGTCTGCAACCGGCTTTGTTCCTCCTAATTTCTGTCGCATGAATGGACTTGTCAACAGGCGTTTGGGTTCGCCGTCGCTGCGGAAACCTCGGGAAATCACGCCCGCTTCCGCCCCACGAACAAGTAATACGGCATTCTTAGCAGCGGGACATACGGCACCTTGGCCTTATGCTCCTCGAAGTGCAGCACGTCGAAATGCTTGTGCAAAAACGGCACGTGGTCGGGCGACGGGAAAACGTTGTCCATCGCGAACCACGTGGGCCAGAACGTCCGCGCCAGCCAGCCGTGCCGCGCCAGGCCGCCCTCCGGATATTTCCGCGAGACGTAAAAATCGACGACGCCGATCACGCCGCCGGGCCGCAACATGGCCAGTGCATTCTCAATCGCGGCAAACCAGTCGGGAATCATCGTCAGCGAGTAGGAAAACGTGACCACATCGACCGGCCCGCCCGCCGGCTGGAAGGTCGTCGCGTCGGCTTCGACCGTCTCGACGTTGGTCCAGCCCTTGGCCGCAATCCGCTTCTTGGCAATCTCCAGCAAGCTGTGCGACAGGTCGAGCACATAGACCTTGCCAAGCCCGCCGAGCCGATCCGCGCTGTAGGGAACGCCCTCTGTGGCGTTGCGCGGCCGCTCGCCGAAATAATCGAGATTCCCCCCCGTCCCGCCCCCCATGTCGATACACGTGCCCCCCTCCGGCGCTTGGATCATGTTCCATAGCTCCTGTCGCCCCTTTAGCAGGCGCTTGCGAAAGTCGTCGTACGCCTCGGCTTGCCCGGCGTAGAAGCTCTCCATCCGCGCGGCATGATCCTTCCCGCGCACCGGTTTCAGGGCGAGGTGGTAGAGGATCTTGAGATCGGAAGCGAAGGTCATACGCAAAGGTCAGTTGTCAGTGGCCAGTGGTCAGTCGGGGATGCCGTTGCCTGTTTTCCAACTGACCACTGACCACTGACAACTGACTAAAACTGACAAGTGACTAAGCTGCCAAATCCGCGATGTAAAAGCTGCCGTACGTGTGAACCCGGTCCTTCTCGTGCAGCTCGGCCGCCAGGTCGCGATGAAACGTCAACAGCTCCGGCAGAGGCCGCTGTCGTCCGCCCGTGGTGACGTTTACCCGCTCGATGAAGTCCGTCCGCAGACCGCCGCTGCGCCAGATGATCCGCGTGCCCGGCGCCGCCCGTGCAAGAATTCCCTGCCACTCCAGCTCCAGTAGCGGAAAGAACTTGTCCGACAGCCAGTCCATGTGATCGAGCAGCACATACCGCGAAATCTGGCCGGTGTGCTTGTCGAGAAAGCCCTGCACCGAGTCGGTGTGCGTGCTCACGCGCTCGACCAAGCCGCGCTTCAGCAGATCGAAGTTCTCCGCCTTCAGATACTCGGGGCAGCAACCGCGGCTGTATTCCCCCTTCATATACACGCGCCAGAAATAGTTGTCGGACAGCGGCAGCTTGCAGAAGACCGCTTCGACCGCGTCCTGCACGAACTTGACTACGCCTCCCTGGTACTGCGTCTCGACCTGCTTCCGCTGGGCCTTCGGCACGCCCACCATCGACAGCGTGGTGTCGCGGTTCATCGCAAACCGCATCGGCCGCGACCAGAACCGCTCGCGAAGGTGCTTCTCATAAATCTCCCGCTGCTCGGCCAGCGTCTTCGCTTCCAGAATCGCGTCGATGTGCGGCCGCACGCGAATCACGCGGTCGGTGTAAATCTTGATCATCCGGGCAAACGCCCCGCTCGTCCCCCGGAAATAAAATGGCCGGGTCTTGTTGTCGAAGAACTTGATCCAGCGGTCCCAGTACGTCTGCGACCAGGCCGGTAGCCGCTCTCGCATCCGCCGCTGATAGAGCCGCCGGGCGTCGGGATGAAAGCCGTAACCGAAGAGGCGAAAAAAATCCTCAAACTCCAGCGACTTGATCCCGGCAATCTTGAGGTCTAAAAGGGCGTTCTGCCGGGGGTTCATATCGACCGCGTACACGTGATTCGGCGCGCAGAGGGCATAATCGAGGGCGTTGCACCCCGCCGACGTGATCACGAGCACGTTGTCGGCCGGCTTGATCGCCAGGGCGACCCGGTCGAGCCGCGGGTCTTCCCAGCAGGTGTTGTAGACCAGGTTGTTGCCGTGGACGAATTTGAAGACCCGGCCGCTGACCCAATCGAAAACCGACATTCGACCCGCCCCCCTGGAAGCTTACTTAGCCCCGGCGTCCACGCCGGAAATTCTGCTTAGCCCCGGCGTCCCCGCCGGGAAATGTGCTTAGCCCGGACGAAAATCGCTCTGCCCAAATCGCGTAGTCGCAAGCAAACCCTGTATCGTATCCGCCCCCCAACCGCCCACAAGGCATCAACCCGCGTGATGATTCCCTCACGCCCATCGCTCATGCCGAGGCTGCAATTGCCTTCCTTAAACTCCGCGCACTTTTCGGTTCCAAGACCACGATTTAAACTCCACAAACCCCCATCCGACAATGACTTGCACCTTTAGCGATCTGCCGGGCGAGTTTAGCTCTGGACAGTTTGAAAGAAGCCAACTGATGGCACGTTTTTCCGGCCCCAATTACAATCCCCTTGGTCGAATTTCTACTTCCACGCCACAGACTCGCTGACGGCAATGGCCGGTTCCCGGAGAGCCCCATGAAGCTCCTCCCGCTGAGGCGTCGCCCTTCGCCAGCTCGCGTCCGCCGGCGGCAGCCCCGTTTGCACGTCGAGCAACTCGAAGCCCGCTTGCTCCTCTATGCGGCTGACCTGCTCGCGGCCAACCCGTTCGATCCAGGGCACATTCTCGTGGGTGATGCGGCCGGCCAGGTGCAGAAGGTCGAGCTGCCCGCGGGCACTACCGTGGCGGAGGCGCTCGAAACGTACGCCGCGGGCACGGGGGTCGCCTTCGCCGAGCCGGACTATATCGTCCAAGCGGCCGTGCTGCCCAGCGACAGCTCCTTCGGCAGCCTGTACGGCCTCAACAACACCGGTCAAGTGATTGGCGGCGTGGCGGGCGTCGTCGATGCCGACATCGACGCCCCCGAAGCATGGGACCTCAGCCAAGGGAGCAGCGAAGTCGTCGTAGGCGTCATCGACACGGGCGTCGATTACAACCACCCCGACCTGTATCTCAACATTTGGATCAACCAGGAGGAGATTCCAGCGGCGATCCGCGGCAGTTTGCTGGACACCGACGGCGACGGCCTGATTACCTTCTACGACCTCAACCACTCGGACAACCAGGGACCTGGCAAGATCGCCGACCTCAACGCCAACGGCCGAATCGACGGCAGCGACCTCTTGAACAACGCCAGCGGCTGGGAAGACGGCATCGACCAGGATCCCTATCTCGTCGGCGTCAGCACCGTAAGCCGCGTGGACGACCTGATCGGGTGGAACTTCGTCAGCAACAACAATAACCCGCTGGACGACAACAACCACGGCACGCACGTGGCCGGCACGATTGGGGCCATCGGCAATAACGGCGTGGGCGTGAGCGGCGTCAACTGGCAGGTACTGATCGCGGGGCTGAAGTTCCTCAACTCCTCGGGTTCGGGCGCCATCAGTGCCGCTCAGGCAGCGCTCGACTACGCGACGAGCAACGGCATCAAGATCACGAACAACAGCTGGGGAGGCGGCGGCTTCTCGTCGAGCTTCTCGGCGGCCCTCAATCGGGCCAATGCCGCGGGAGCAGTTTTCGTCGCCGCGGCAGGCAACTCCGGCATCAATATCGACGCCACGCCCAGCTATCCGGCGTCCTACACGCAGAGCAACGTCATCGCCGTGGCCGCATCGGACAATCGCGACCGCCTGGCGAGCTTCTCGAACTACGGCGCGACGAGCGTCGATCTGGCCGCGCCCGGCGTTTCGGTCCGCAGCACGGTCCCCGGCGGCGGCTACGCCTCGTTCAGCGGCACGTCGATGGCCACGCCGCACGTGGCCGGCGCTGCGGCCCTCGTCTGGGCAGCACATCCCGAGTGGACCTCGTCGCAAGTCATCACTTCAATTCTTTCCACGGCGGACGTCGTCAGCGGCCTCGTCGGGCGGGTGGCCACCGGGCGGCTCAACGTCAACGACGCCGTTCGTACCGAGTTTGGTCCGCCCCCTCCCGACACGACCGGCCCGCGCGTGACCGCCGCCGCCGCGAACAGCTCCACATCCGCCAGCAGTGTGCGGCTGACATTCAGCGAGGCCATCGACCCCCAGACCTTCGATCTGGCCGACGTGACGAGCTTTCTCGGCCCGGCCGGCAACATTGAAGCGCTCGCCATCGCGCCCGTCGCGGGCTCAGCCGGCACGCAGTTCGACCTCACGTTTGCGACCCAGTCGGCTGCGGGGACGTACTCGTTTGTGGTCGGTCCCGACATCAGCGACGCCGCCGGCAACGCCATGGATCAAAGCGGAGACGGCGCGAGCGGCGGCGCGGACGACGCCTATCAGGGTTCGTTCACGCTGACCAGCGCGCTCACCTTCACCAACAGCACGCGCGCCGCTATACGCGATCGGGTCAACACCTATTCGTACCTGGCGATCAACCAGAATGTCTCGATCGCCGACCTCAACGTCCGCCTCAACATCACGCACACCTACGACTCCGACCTGTTCATCGAGTTGCGGCATCCCAGCGGATTGACGGTGCTGCTCGTCAATCGCCGCGGCGGCTCGGGCAACAACTTTTTGGACACGATCCTGGACGACGAAGCAGCCACTGCAATCGCGGCTGGCACGGCCCCGTTCGCCGGTTCTTTCCGGCCCGAGTCCGCATTGTCCGCCTTTGACGGCCGCAGCGCGCTTGGCACCTGGCGGCTGCGGGTGTACGACGCCGCCTATCAAGACATCGGCACGCTCAACTCCTGGTCGCTCATCGTGACCCCCGCGGCGAGCGGCGCAGCGGCCAAGGACTTCCGCGTCTGGGCACTCGCGCCACAGACGCGTTCTGTCAGCGACTTCGTGTTCGCGGTCAGCCGTCCAGTGACGAGGTCACTGAGTTTCGCCAACGCCGAAAACAACGACGCGGCCGATCACTTTGGGTTGCGAGCGCCAGAGCGATTACTTCCGTCGGCCACCAGCGCGGGACCGATGCGACTCGCTGCCGTCTCGCTGCACCAGCCCAGTTCCACTACGGCGGCCAGCGATGCGCTGTTTGCCGAGATCGGCGCGGGCCGGTTGCTGGACGACCTTGTCGGGCGGAGAGAGTGAAACGCACCGACTCCCCAGGCGTATCCACCCCGCGCTTATGGACTTCCAAAGCCCTTGACAACATTCGAAGCAGCAACCAATATTCGACCATGCGAATATGCCGATATGCTGGGCATCCTTCAAACCCTCGCCCACGTGCGACGATGAAACGAGGCAAGCTGGATCCAATGTGCTGCAAGCGGCTCCTTATTCTGGCGCTGATGGGTGTTCTCGTGCTGCGCGCTGATGTGGCAACCGCCGTCGCCATTGCCAGCGACCAGGCGGCCGCATCCAGTAAGGATGATGAATCTGCCAAGGATGATGAATCTGACGGGCTGGACGAGCAGCCTTGCGGCGAGCGGGTTCCCGGCGAAGAGGGCGGATTGCCCGCTACCCCCGTTGGCGAGTTTGACGTCGAGGCCGAGGAAATCTTGTTCGCCAACCTGCACGTCGATTCAGAATCTTGCGACGGGCGTACGATGGAGACGAGCGGGTGTCTCTCCACCACGCGCACGATTGTTCCTCTCTGGATCCATCTGCGCAATTGAAGTGAATCGTCAGCGCTGGCCGAGTGCCTTCGGCTTGTCCTGACCGCGCCAATTGCGCTTGCGATGGTGTTCGCAAGCCGCCTGCCAGACCTGCCAATTAGGCGTGCTACTCTCCGCACGTCGGAGCCAGCGTCGATCGGACGGCGAAATGCGTTGCAGTCCGCGCCTGTTTCGGCGCGGCTCCCGGAAAAATCGACTCAGTGACAAGCGAGCGTTCTCATGTTGAATGGTCACCATCGTTCCGCAGCGGCCCCAACGGGACTGGCCGAGAAAAGCACCGAGAAATGCAATGCCTCCCGGTCGCGCCACACGCAGCTATCCAACATCGAGCCCGCCAGCGTGCCGCTGAATGCCGGTGCCGATGGATTGCCAGCGCTGCCACAGCGCTTTACGCCCCGCACCCTCAGGCGCGATGCGCTCGCCGGCGTGGTCACCGGGCTGATGGCCATTCCGCTGACGGTGGGCATTTGCCTGATGTCGGAGTACCCCGTGCAGTTGGGACTGGCGACGGTCATCGTCGCCTGCATCATCAGCTTCATCCTGTACCTGTTCAGGCCGGGCAACCACATCGGCGTGCCGGGGGTCGCAGCCGGCCTGGCGCCGATCCTCGCGCTGGGCATTCACCAGTTTGGCCGGGAGAACATGCCTTGGCTCATCTTTCTGACCTCCGTTTTCCAGGCCGTCGTATGGCGCTACGATCTGGCCAAGTACATCCTCAAGGCCGTGCCGCGGTTTCTGATCGAAGGCCTGCTCGCAGGCGTGGGCCTGAAGATCGCGATGAAGTTCTTGCCCTACACCTACGAGACGATCGGCCACTCCGACGTGTTTTGGACGGGCGAGAGGGCGCTTGTCATCTTGTGCTCCGCGGCCGGATTCATTTTGTTCGTGTATCTCTACAAACGGTTCAAGGAGACCAACCCCGGCATCCCCTACATCGCCGTCATCGCCGGCAGCGTCTGGCTCGCTCAGTATGTGAAGTTTCCCATGCTCCACGTGGAACCGACGAAGTTCGCGCTGGCCTGGCCATTGCCTGACTTTCAGCGCATCACGCCCATGATGCACGTGGAAATGGTGCTGTACGCCGCCATGCTCATGCTGATCGACGTCATCGAGCAGGTCATGAGCAACGCGGCCATAGAGCAAATTGATCCGCTCGGGAGAAAGTCGGACGCGAACAACAGCCTCCTTGTCATGTGGGTCGGGAATCTGGCCTCCAGTTTTTTCGGCGGCATGACCAACCTGGATGGTCTGGCGAAAAGTCAGACCAACCGCATGGCGGGCGCGCTCACCAAGATGTCGAACTTGTTCGTGGCGGCCGTGGTGGGGGTGGTCTTGATCTTCCCGGTGCTGCTCGCCTGGCTGCCCGAATTCTCGCTCGCCGTGCTGATGGTGTTTACCGGTTGGAAGATGATCGCGGGCCTCTACCACGTCGCTCAGGAGGGACCGTACGCATTCGGCGTCGCGATGTTTTGCGGCTTTCTGGTCTTCCAGCACGGGCTGTTCGAGGGTCTGCTGGCCACCCTGATCTTGCACAGCTTCATCACCTGCGTGATCTACAAGCATGACCAGGTTCCGACGCTGGAGATTTTCAAGAGATTCATCAAGCTCTTCAGCGAGCGAATCCATCCTTACACGACCAGCACCATGGAGGTGAACGAGGACCAGCATTCCGGCGGCCTCGTATTCAGCAGCGTGATTCGCCCGAGCACCGACAAGAAAAACCTCGACGACTTCATCGCAGACTGGGCGTTTGGCGTCAATCATCACAACTTGCTGAGCGTCGTCAGCACCTACGACGCCGAAGGCCTGCTGTGGGGGACGTTCGCCAAGGACTTACGCACGGGCCACTTTCATATTCGCCGCTACTTTGAACACCTATTCGAACTCGACGACGTGAAAGTGCATTTTGAATCCGGCGAAACACGCCAGTACCGCGACATCTTCATCCGATCCGGCTCGTACGAGTTTTCGTTCCGCAAGAAAGGACAGACGGTGCGCATCCCAGCTCGCTACTCCTTCGTCTGCAAGAAGGAAAGGACCGGCTGGTACATCCTCGAGCACCACTCTTCCGAGTTCCCATCCTGATCAATGCTGAAAGATGGAAGCCCAGCGATGAATACGCTTCATCCTTCAGCTTTCATCCTTCCAGTCCTATCCGTACTTACGAAGAAAGGACCATCCCGTGACCATTGAGCGCATCCAAATCATCGCCGGTATTGCAATCCCGCTGCTGGTGCTCCTGGCCGGCAGCGTCTCCATCATCAAACAAGGACACATCGGGGTTGCGGTACTGTTTGGGAAGTACAGCCGGCTCCTCAAGCCGGGCCTGAATTTCCGCATCCCGTTCCTCGAGCGGGTTTTCCGGACCATTTCCCTGCAGCTCCGCTCCGCCGAACTGGAGTTCCAGGCGATTACCGGCGACCAGGCGAACGTCAACTTCAAGGCGCTGATCATTTACACCGTCGCGGACGGAAGCGAAGCGACGATCATGAAGGCCGCCTTCAAGTTCATCGACGAACGCAGCTTCATGCAGTCGCTGATTCGCAGCATTGAAGGCTCGATCCGATCGTATGTGGCCCTCAAGAAGCAATGCGAAATCCTCTCGCTGCGGCGCGAGATCGTCGACGAGGTCAACTCGTACATCGAACACGAGCTCCAGGACTGGGGCTTTCACCTCGTCGCCCTGCAAATCAACGATATCTCCTTCGACGAAGCAATCATGCGCTCGATGGCGCAGGTGGTGGCTTCGAACAACATGATGCTCGCCGCACAGAACGAGGCTCAGGCCCAGTTCATCACGAAGACCCGCGTTGCCGAAGCGGAAGCCCAGGCGAAGCGGTTGGTCGCCGAGGCGGAGAAAGACGTGGACCGGCTTCGAGGGGAAGGCAATGCCCTGTTGCGCAAACAGATTGCCATTGGGCTCGCCGACGCCGGCAAGACCATGGAGTCCCATGGCGTCGACCCAGCCTTCATGCTGTACACCATGTGGCTGGACGCTATGAAGGCTGTAGCGTCGCAAAGCCATGGTAACATACTTTCATTCGACGGCTCCATGGAGGGATTCGACAAGACGATGAGGCAAATGAACCAGCTGCGCAATGGAGCACTCGTTGAGTAGCTGACTTTCCCTGTGATTGACCCTGCTGCCGCTGCCGACTTCCCCACCGCCGCCCGCCGTGCTGCCCGGCTCTCGATTGCGGCGGCCTTTGTCTCCTGCACGCTCACCTGCGTCTTCAGTCAACTGGCCTCGCGGTGGAGGGACGCGCTGGCAAACTACGGCTGGCTGGTCGATTGGTCGAGCCTCGCAATCGTTTTGGCGGGCGTTGTGCTGGGAGCGATTGGACTCGCAGCCGGGTTTTTTAAGCGATCGTTCGATACCGCGGCGATCGCGGCGATTGGCCTGGTGCTCAACTTGGGGATCATTTTCGTGATCGTGTGGTACTTCGCCTTCATCCGCCCGGCCGCGGCGGGTCCTTAGGATCAACAGGAAAATGCGGGACAGGAAAATGGATGCGGATAAATTGGGGCATTTGAGTGGGAGCAGTGCCGACGACACGATATCATGTCCGACTGACTGCCCTGCCCGATTCTTCTCACCGTGCGTGCCCACCGTCTCTGGAACGACCTCATGCGCCACCTTCTCCCCTTTTTCCTCTGCATTTTCCTGTCTCCCATTTTCCTGTTGCCCGCCGCCGCTGCCGAGTCGCAATCCGAAAACTGGCCAAGCTGGCGCGGTCCGCGCGGCGACGGCACAAGCCTGGAAGCCAAGATTCCGACGACCTGGAACGGCCCGGCCGGCGAGAACATCGCCTGGAAGACCGAAATTCCTGGCACGGGGCACAGTTCGCCGATCGCCTGGGAAGACCGCGTGTTTGTGGTGACGTGTTTGCCCGACACGAGCGAGAGGGCCCTCGTCTGCCTTGACCGGCGCACCGGCAGAATCCTCTGGCAACAGCCGGTGCTCGCGGCGCCGCTGGAAAAGAAACACACGCTTAACAGCTTTGCCTCGGGCACTCCGGCCACCGACGGCAAGCTCGTCTATGTGACGTTTCTGGCCCCCGATTACGCCAGCCAGAAGGAGCGGACGCCCGGCGACATGGTCGTTGCCGCCTACGACTTCACTGGCCAGCGGCAATGGCTCGCCAGGCCGGGCCGCTTCGCCAGCACGCACGGCTATTGCAGCTCGCCCGTGCTGTTCGAGGACAAGGTGATCGTCAACGGCGACCACGACGGCGAGGGCTATATCGTGGCCCTGGCCCGTGAAAGCGGGAAGGAGCTGTGGCGCATCGACCGGCCCAACAACACCCGCAGCTACTGTACGCCGATCATTCGCGATTTTGGGGGCCGCACTCAGATGCTCCTCTCGGGGAGCAAATGCGTCGCCAGTTACGACCCGCGGTCCGGCCACGAGCACTGGCTGATGGACGGTCCGACCGAGCAGTTCGTCGCTTCCCTCGTCGAGGACGGTCGCCTGGTCTATCTGACCGCCGGCTTTCCCGAACGGCACGTCCTGGCGATCAAGCCCGACGGCAGCGGCCACGTCGGCGACGAGCAGCTCGTCTGGCGGACCCGCAAAAACTGCTCGTACGTCCCCTCGCCGATCGTGTGCAGTGGCTATCTGATCGTGGCCGCCGACGACGGCATCGCCACTTGCTACCACGCTGCCTCGGGCGAGACGCAGTGGACGGCGCGCCTCGGCAAGCATTACAGCGCCTCGCTCGTCACGGCCACGGGCCTGGTCTATTTGCTGGCCGACGACGGCATCATGAAAGTCGTCCGCCCCGGCAAACAGCTCGACGTCGTGGCCGAGAACCCGCTGGGCGAATATTGCTACGCCTCGCCGGCCATCAGCCAGGGGCAAGTATTCATCCGCGGCGAGAAGCACCTGTTTTGCATTGGCAAATGAACGCCGAACTTGCCGAGACCCGCCGGCACATTGCACGGGCCGGAGTGTTCACGATCGGAATGGTCCCCCGCAACCGGGACTTCCAACCCGAGGAGCAGCTCCCTGCGCACACCAAGATCCTGCGCCCCTTGCTGGCGGTTGCCAGCGATTGCTGGGTCTATGACCTGAAGCCTCGGGGTCCGGTCTACAAGTCGGCCGCGCCGATTTTGGAGCCGGACAAAGGGCGGTTCCGCGTGCGATTGGAGGGTGATGTAGTGTCCGGGCGCGAGCTGTTCTGGAACGCCGACAGCGGCCGCCGCGGCACCATCGTCATACTCGTCCCCGCAGACAAGTTTCCGGCCGAGAAAATCTTTCGAGCGTGCAACGGCGTGTGGGCCTTTTCAAATTTCCTCACAGGACACACGCCGGCGGCTGCACGTTTCGCGCGATCCCAGACGAAGTCGCCGGCGGTCATCGCCGCCTGCCTGCCGCGGAATAATGGAATCGAGTGGCTCGACCTGTTTGCCGAGCCGAGCCGCGCCCTGGCGCTATTCGATCTGGCGCGACGTGTGCGGGGCCTTGGTTCACGCCGCTCTTCTCGCAAGGGGCGGTGAATTCGGAGCGGAGCAACGATCGCCCAGAGATAAAAATCCGTGCTGAGGAGACTCAATGGACAACCGCTGTGAATTCTGTGGCAAGCCTGCGACGCAAACGGCGCTTGGCTCATGGTTTTGCTTGTCCCATCAGGAAAGCTGTCGCGATTTTCGATGCTCACAGTGCGGCCAGCGTTGTGTTTGCTTGCGGGATAAAGACCTATCAGAGATTTGTTCGATGTGCACTCTTCGGCCGAGACTTGGGGACTTGTCCGATGCAGAATTGCGTGACATTCGCCGCCTTGTGCTGTCTGGACAGGACGTTGAGGCAGTACGAAGGATAATGAATTTGCTCGGGGTCAAACTGGGTGACGCAGTCCAGCTCGTCCAAATTGCACGAGAATGAGTCGCCACGCAGGTTGGCTCGGGGCTTTGTCGGGTGACGCTCGTTTATGGTACAAGTGTCGTATGGGTTTCGATGACCGGCTCAAGGCGGCGATCTTGCGCGGGCAGCGGCGCGGCGATGCCGCTGCGCACGAAGCCGCCGCCCAGGCGATGAGCGAGGAGGACTTTCGCCGCCTCCATTCGCAGGTCCGCCTCAAACTGTCGGACCACATCGAGGCGTGCGTCAACAAGCTCCCCAATTTCTTCCCCGGCTTTCAGTACGAAATGATGTACGGCGACCGCGGCTGGGGCGGGGCCTGCTTTCGCGAAGACCTGCGGCTCGCGCGCGGTCAGCGGACCAACGAGTACAGCCGGCTGGAGGTGACCGTGCGGCCATACAGCGCGGCGCACGTGCTCGACCTGGCCGCGAAGGGGACGATCCGCAACAAGGAAGTCTTCAACCGCAACTACTACGAGGAGCTGGCCGACGCCGATGCCGAGAAGTTTCGCGAGCTGATCGACCTGTGGGTGCTCGAATACGCGGAGCTCTACGCGTCGCGCGGGGGCTAGCGCAATTGCAGTCCAAATCACTATCTCAAGCGGGAGCGCCAGTAGCCTTCTTCACGGCTGGTGTGCGCAAACGCCACGAGCACGACTGTCCGCCGGTGCACCATATATACGATCAAGTAGGGGAACTGTGCGACGCGCACACACCGTGCACCGCTTTCATCTGCTGGATAACGGAGCGGTTTGGAGCGGATCTCTATTATTCTCTTGCGAACCGCTGTAATCAATCGCTGTGCAACGCGAGGATCGCGAGCACGATACCAGTCAATTGCCTGCTCTAAATCATCGACTGCGGCGAGTTTATATCTAATCGGCGAGCGAGCCATAGCGATCTCGCAACCGCTTGTCGAATTCCGCTTCGGTCAGCAGCCTCGCCTCACCACTCTTAATTTTCTCGATTCGCCGCCTAACCTCAGCCTTCCATCGTGGCGGCAGCTCGCCCGCCAACTCCAGCTCCACGCTTTCCCAGAGGGCATTTACCAGCTCCGCGCGTTCACTGCGCGGCAGATTCATCGCGGCTTCGAACACTTGTGCGGTTGCCTGTGTCATGTTTTCGGCTCCCTGGCGACACGCCGTCCTCTCATGTGCAATTCTACCACAAGCCTTGCCATCCTTCCCCCCGATTCCGCCCGCGCGGCGGCTAAGGGGTCGGGGAAACGTCGCTCGTGACGTCGGTCAGCAGGTTGCCGGTGAACGACACGCGTGCGGCCGGTTTGTCCCCTTCCAAAGCAACCGCCTTGGTCGACAGGCCCGAGAACAAGTTGCCGCTGATGGCGATGTCGCTCGTCCCGGCCAGTACAATGCCCGCGGCCGAGCGGTCGCTCTCGCCCCGCTTGTCCACGCCATCGCCGATGTGGCTGCTCGAGAAGTTGTTGCCGGCAACCGTGATCCGGCTGCTGGCAGGGCCGATCCGCAGGGCGTCCTTCTTGACGATCGTGAACGTGTTGGCGCTGACCGCACAGCCGTGGGCGTCGATGAGATCGATCCCGCCTTGGACCTCGTGGGCAATCACGTTCGCCGAGAGCGTAATTCCGTAGCAATCGCGGTCCAAGACGATCGCCCGGCCGTTGCACTCCTCGATCATGTTGCCGCTGACCACCGAGCCGTAGGTGTTTTCGATCACCACTCCGTCGCGCAAATGGTCGTCGAGGTTGTTGCCCGTCATGCAGAGGTTGAAGCTGTCGGCGCAGCGCAGGGCGTCCAGGTTTTCCTCAAATTGGTTGCCCACCACGACGATGTCGTGGCAGCCGATGAGATTGACGCCGCACGCCTTGTTGTAAGTGAACAGCGAGTCGCAGATGCGCGGGTCTTCGTAGCAGTTATCCAGCCGCACGCCATCGCCGCCGTGGTAGCTGACGGTCACGCCGTGCAGGAAGAATTCGTCGATCCGGCGGGCGAGGATGCCGTGGCCGCTCTTTTCGTTGCCGGTGACGCGGAGGTTTTCCAATTGTACCCGCCAGCGCGTGGCCCGCGGATTCTCGGCCAGGCTCGGCGACTGGATGACGATCGCCGGCTGGCCGGCCTGGTTCACGTTTTTGATATGCGTGGCGGTGCCCGCACCTTCAATCAATACGTCTTCCTGCGTAATCAAGAGCGGCACGCTGATCTCGAACGTGCCGGCTGGCAGGCGAATCTCGCCGCCGCTGGCCGGCAGGGCGTCGATAGCCGCCTGGAGGCTGGGATATTGAGCGGCATCGATGGCCGGGCGTGCTCCCGGCAGCCCGGCAGGCTTCTCCTGGGAAATGGAATCGGCCGACTTCCAGATCAGCACGACGAGTACCGCGAGGACAACTGAGGAAATGAAATGCGTGCGCGTCATGGCGCGTCTCCTGAGGGGAATTGTTGAGGACAGAGCATCGGCCACGAAAATCGACTCGTGCTCGCGGGCGGATGCGCCGCATCGACGTAGCGGCTCCGCACTTCGCGGATGATGGGCACATGCTCTGGCTTAAGTCCCACGACATAAAGTCGCGTCGCGACAACATGGCGGAATGTTGCGCCGACTGCCGCAAGTGCAAGGCGAATGTTCTCAAATGCTTGCTCGGTCTGGCGCTTCAGATCGCAAGGACCAACAACTATGCCGTTGGTATCAATTCCCCCACTGGACTCAACAACATGAGTCCACCCGAAAGTTTGGCAAAGGCCCTGCGGATTGTGAAAATTGTGCGCCATCGGAACCTCTCACAAAACTTCAAAATATATAAGCTAGGGTATATGGATAATTGAAGCATCCGTGATTACCATACTCGTGACCCGGATTTCAAGGCGGAATGGGGGAAATCTGGAACAAGAGATGCTGTCGATTTGGCCCGCAACTACGACAGCCTCCCCTACTGGCGAAGCCAGGCAGGCTGGGGTAAGTTTTTAGGCCACACGGTGCAAGTACTCGTTTCACTCCCGGAGGTGCAGGAATGCGCTACATCATGACGTTCGCTTGCTTGTTTATGCTGGCCGGCATCGTGTCGGCTGAAGGTCCCGCCCAGGTCCAGGCTCCGGCTCAGGCCCCCGTGCAAAAGGCCGTTCAGGCCCCGGTGCAAGCCCCGGCCGCCAAGGCCGTTCAGGCTCCGGTCCAG
>JAKEHX010000521.1 GCA_022614795.1 Planctomycetaceae bacterium
CGCCCAGCAGCAATTGGCGCAGGCTGTGGCCGGCGAGCCGGCCGCATCGCAGGCGCTCTATACGCTCGGCAAGATCCAAGTGGCCCTGGCCGGTTCCGCCAGCCAGCCGCCGGCTCAGAGCGCACGCGCGATCGTCTTCTACCAGGCGGCTTTGATGGTCGATGCGCGTAACTACCAGGCGGCCAACGAGCTGGGAGTGCTGTTTGCCCGCGAAGGGCAGCTTACCGAGGCGCGGCGGGCCTTGCTGCACAGCGTCACCATCCAGCCGCATGTCGAAGGCTGGCAAAATCTGGCGACCGTGCATCGCCGGCTGGGCGAGACCGAATTGGCGCAACTGGCCGAGAACGAACGCCAACTGCTCGCCCGCGAGCAGCCCGCGGCGGCGAGAACCCCGGACAATCGCTTGACCTGGGTCGATCCGCGAACATTCGTCGCCGCTGGTGGCAAGGAACCGGGCCAGGCCGCTCCCGCCGCGCGGACTGCGGCAGCGACATTGAACAACGGTCAGCTCAGGTGATGCAACATGATCCCAACGTCGGCATTGCGGCGGTACGTTTGGCTGGGCCTCTGGTCGGCGCTCCTCAGCGCCCGTGTCTGCCACGGACAACCTCTGGAAACCGTCGGGCGGCCTGTCCCCTGGCAGGCATTCGCCCAAGGCGAATACATCGGACCCGCACGCAGCCAGCACGTACCTGAATACCAGCTCCGCGTCGATGATGAGCTGGAGTTCGTCTATCGATTTACCAGCGAGGAGCTGGGCCGCGAATATCAGCTCGACGTGGGCGATGTCATCCGCGTGGAGTCGGCAATCGACGCCGCCTTGACGCGCGAAGTAACGGTCCAGCCCGACGGCACGATCGATTTGCTCTACCTGGGGCCGGTCCGCGTCGTCCGCCGCACCGTCAGCGAGACAATCAAGGACCTCAACCAGCGCTATACGAAGTTCTACAAAGTCACCGATATCAACGTTACGCGCGTCAAGACGCAGGCCCGCCTTGAAGGGCTGCGGGCTGCCGTCGATAGCCGTTCGTTTTCGGGCGGCCAGGCGAGGCGGGTCCGCGTGACGCCTGCGGGTACGCTCTCTCTGCCCGCGATCGGCGTCGTGCCGGCCCAGGGTTTGACTCTCGACGAGCTGCGCCGCGAAGTCCAGGCCCGCTATCAGGAATCGTTCGCGGGCGTGGAGGTCACCCCGATCCTCGCACAGCGTGCCCCGCGATACATCTTTGTCGTTGGCCAGGTTTGTCGCCCGGGCCGCTATGAGCTGCTCGGTCCCACGTCGGCGATGCAGTCGCTTGCGCTGGCCGGCGGCTGGACCGATGGAGCCGATCTGCGGCAGGTCGCCCTGTTTCGCCGGACCGACGACTGGAGCCTGTTGGCCACGAAGCTTGACATTCGCGGCGCGCTGGCGGGCCATTGCCCTTCGCCGGCCGATGAAATCTGGCTCCGCGACAGCGACATCGTCGTCGTTCCCAAAACGTCGCACCACGGTTACGGCGACGTCTGGACCCACCTCTTTGGCCACGGCAGCCGCGACTGCGGGGTCGGTGGGTGTTCGACGATAGCAGGAGTGAGTGGTGAGTAGGTGAGTGGTGAGTGGTGAGTAGGTGAGTGGTGGAGGTCAGCGGACAGTCATCGTCGGTACTAGGTACTTAGTACACCGTACCCAGTACCAAGTACCAAAAACTCAGTAACGGAGACTAATCGCCTCACTCACCTACTCACCACTCACCACTCACGCGAAGCCGTCGATCTTGCGATGATTTTCCCGAATCGCTAAAGTCCCCGCGCACGCTCGCCGATACTGATCCGTTTGCCGCGCGGTGAAACTGGCATCGACCGCGACGTTCGCCGTGCGCGCGGGAAAATTCGAGAAAATTTCCGCTCCGGCCGCAAAGTGCTCTTGACCCTGTCTGGGCGTCGCGGGTAATTACCCCGCTCTCATCTACCGCCGAGTCTTGGCTGGGTAACCATGCGCAAGACGCGCGCCTCGTTCGCGGCAGCGGAACGACGCACGCCAGGCCTGATCGCCGGGGTACATCGCCCCGGCCAAGGCCCGCGCGTCGCATCAGCCCGGACCGGACGCACACCAGGAATCAGGGTCGATTGCCACGGGGCGCGTCCGCGCCTGAGGAACATTTCGTTACAGGAGATTCGCTTTGAAAGCGAGCGTGCAACTCTTGACCGGATGCGTCGCCCTGGGGCTGACGCTTCCTGCGACCTTGTGCCAGGCCGCTCTGCCCGAGGCCCACGCCTGGGCGACTGCCGCCGTCATGGCGGGACAATTCGGCGGCGCAACCGACAGCCGCCGTCAGGCCGACGACTTGCTCCGTCAGGCCCGCAAAGCGATCAAAGAGGGCGATCTGGCCGCGGCGGATGGGTTCATCGCGCAGGCCGACAAGCTGGGCGTGAAATACGATCCGCTGACGGCGCGATTCGTCGATACTCCCGAAAAACTACGCAAGCTGTTGGACGAGGCCAAGAGCCGCGGCCCCGCCGCCGGCCCGCAGCTCCCCAGCTCGCGGTTCCCCTCGCTCCTGCAAGTTCCCGGCACAAGGCAGCAGGCCGCCGGGCCGCCGGTTGATCCATTCAACGCCGTCCAGCGGACCGGGAATGTGGTCGAGCAGCTTACGGAAGACGGAAAATCGAAGGCCCAAAGCCTGATGAAGGATGCCCGCGCCGCCCTGGCCGCGGGCGACAAGCTCGCCGCTTTGGCCGCCTGGCAAAAAGCCGCCGCGATTCCGGCGCAGTACGGACCGAACGAAGACGCTCCCGGCAAGATGGTCTTCGACCTTCAGCGGGCCGGCATCGATCCGAGCCAGCTCCATCCGGCGGCTGGGCCGGCTTCGCCCTACCAGCTCAAGCCGAGCGAGATTCCCACGGACGATTCGCTGCCATCACTGGGCGGCTCGCCGTATGCTCCGCCGGCTGCGATCGCACCGCAGAACGTGAGCCCTTATGAGCTGCCCGCCGAAAGCAATCCGCTGGCGGCCAGCCCGAATCAGAGCATCTACGCCCCGCCCGCGGAGTCGGTTTATGCTCCGCAGGGACCGCCCGCCGAGGCGGGCATCCCTGCTGCGCAAGGCCAGATTGAGCAGGGCCAGATTGAGCAGGGCCAGGTTCAGCCGGGCCAAGAACAGGGCAGGTTCGAAGAGCCCCGCCGGTTGCCGACGGGCGACGTGGCCAAGAAGGGCGAAGTCGGTCGATTGTTGGCCCAGGCCCGCGCGGCCTTGGACAGCGGCGACTTGCCGGCCGCTCGGACGATGGCCCAGCAGGCCCTGGACATGAATGTGCCCGACGAAGCCTTCGACCAGGGCGAAACCCGCCCGTGGCAGGTGATGCTGGAAGTCGAAAAGATCGCTCGCCGCCGCGAAGGGGTGGTGCTCGCCAGCGGCGGCGGCCAATCGCCCGCCGAGCCGCGATACCCCGTCGCCCAGGGCGTCTATAACCCGGCTGCGGACAACTCGCAGCTCGTGCAGGCCAGCTCGTCGCAGGTCCGTGGTGCCCCGGCCACCGAAGGTGCACCCAGCCCCGGCGTGCGGCTGTATGACGAAGGGCTGAGGGCCCTGGAGTCGCAGGACCGCGAGGCGGCCCTGGCGAAGTTCCAGGAAGCGTGGAAATTCCAGGACCAGCTCGATCCGGCGATCCGCCAGCAGCTCAAGGACAAGCTGACCTTCCTCCGTGCGGCGACGGCCCAGCCGGCGCCGGCCCTTGGGGCGCCTCCTTCGCCGCTGGAACAGGTCAACTCGCAGCAGGAAGTGGTCCGGCAGAAGCTCTATCGCGAAATCCTCGCGGAAGAGCGATCGGCCAAGGACCTGGCCCAGCGTGATCCGCGCGGGGCGCTGGCGAACCTGACGAAGCTCCGCGATCGCGTCAGCGGCGCCGAAGTCGATCCGGCCTCGAAAAAGCAGCTCCTGACAATCGTCGATCGCATGGTCAACGAACTGTCGAGCTACATCGAGCAGAATAAGTCCACGATCGAAGCCGACGAGCGGAACAACGCGGTCCGGGCCGACGTGGTCCGCGGCCAGGAACTCTCGATCGAAACCCAGAACAAGCTGGCCGAGATGGTCGAGAAGTTCAACGTGCTGATGGACGAGCGGCGGTTCCCTGAGGCGGAGATCATCGCCCGCCAGGCCCGCGACCTCGATCCGCGAAATCCGGTGGTCGTCAACATGTTCGAGAAGTCGCGCCTGGCGATCAGCATCGCCGATCAGGAATCGAGTCGCGAACGCAAAGAGCGTGCGTTTGTCAAAGGACTTGGTGAAGTGGACGCTGCAGCGGAAATGAACGTCGGCGACGCCAATCCGCTCGTGTTCGACGCCAAGCGGTGGGGCGACCTGACCAAGCTCCGCAAGGGGATCTTGGGCGAAGGCCGCGTCCTCACGCCGGCCGAACAGGAAATCCAAAAATCCCTCGGCAAGCTGGTGGAAGCCAGGTTCATCGAGCGGCCTCTGGGCGAAGTGCTCGACACGCTGAGCAAGATGGTCGGGGTCAATATTCACCTCGATCCGCAGGGCCTGGCGGCCGAAGGGCTGACCACCGATGAGCCGGTCACGCTGAACCTGGCCCAGCCGATCTCGCTCCGCAGCGTGCTGAGCCTGTTGCTGGAGAAAAAAGGCCTGAGCTACATCATCCAGCACGAAGTGCTGCTGATCACCAGCAGCCAGACGCGCGACCGGAACACGCACCACCAGGTCTATTATGTCGCCGACCTGGTGATGCCGATTCCGAACTTCGTACCGGGCTACAACGTCGGTTTGCCGGCGGCCCTGCGCGAAAGCCTCAACTCGTTGGGTTATGGCGGCACGGCCCGCCCGATGTTCAGCGGCCCGTTGACCATCGCCCAGAACGAGGAGCAGAAGGTGCAAACCGGCGCGGTGTCCAGTTCGTACCTCGCTCAGATGGCGGCTGCACCGGGCATGCAGAACACAGCCGGCATCCGGATGCCCAACATGGGCAACTTCGCTCCCGGCGGTCCTGGCGGCCCTGGCGGCATGGGCGGCGGCGTGCAGGCCGACTTCGATTCGCTGATCGAGCTGATTACCACCACCATCGCCCCGGAAAGCTGGGTTGATGTGGGCGGCCCCGGCTCGATCAAGGAGTTTGCCACGAACCTGAGCCTGGTCGTCAGCCAGACGCAGGACGTGCACGAGCAGATCGCCGACCTCCTCCAGCAGCTCCGCCGCCTGCAAGACTTGCAGGTGACAATCGAGGTCCGGTTCATCACGCTCTCCGATCGGTTCTTCGAGCGCATCGGCGTCGATTTCGACTTCCGGATCGACGACAACACGCATCTTAATAACCAGATCGACAGATTGCCGGCCGGTGGCGGGACGGCCATTTCGGTCCCGGGGCCGCAGTCTGGCACGTTCTTCGACGATGACAACTACAGCATCGGCATCGGTTGGACGGCGGCTGGTCCGACGGCTGACCTCGACATCGCATTCGACCAGAACACGTTTGCCTCGACGACCCCGCAGTTCGGCAACTTCGATGCCAACGCGGGCGCTCAGTTCGGCTTTGCCATCCTGAGCGACATCGAGGCGTTCTTCCTGCTCCAAGCCGCCCAAGGGGACGACCGGACGAACATCCTCCAGGCCCCCAAGGTCACGCTGTTCAACGGCCAGTCGGCCAACGTGAACGACCAGGTGACGCGGCCCTTCGTGACCAGCGTCATTCCGGTGGTCGGCGACTTCGCCGCCGCCTATCAGCCGGTGATCGTCGTGCTCAATGAGGGGACCGCCCTCAACGTGCAGGCGGTGGTGTCGGCCGACCGGCGGTTCGTCCGCCTGACGCTGGTGCCGTTCTTCAGCCAGATCGGCGACGTCGATACGTTCACGTTCGACGGCAAGACGACGACCGACAGCGGCACGGTGGTGCAGGACCCGTCGGATCCTGACAACACGGTCACCAATGGCCGGTCGCAGACGGTCGAAGGGACGACGGTCCAGTTGCCGACGTTCGCATTCACCAGCGTCACCACCACGGTCAGCGTGCCCGACGGCGGCACGGTGCTCCTGGGCGGCGTCAAACGACTGCGTGAAGGGCGGAACGAACGGGGCATTCCGCTCCTGGGGAAGCTGCCGTACCTCAGCCGCCTCTTCCGCAACGTGGGCATCGGCCGCGATGCCCAGAGCCTGATGATGATGGTGACGCCGCGGATCATTATTCAGGAAGAAGAAGAGGAGAAGCTGGGGATCGAGATCGAACAATAATCGTAGGACAAGCGTCCCGCTTGTCCCGCATGAACCAGACTTCCTAGAGGGCCGCCGCAGGTTTCTCCCCCCGGACCTGCGGCGGCCCAGCGTTTCTTGGGGAGGAGTGAGTGGTGAGAGGCGTAGTGAGTGGTGAGTGGTGGAGGTCGGCGGTCGGAGGTCACAGGTCAGAGGTCGGAGATTAGTCATCGGTCAGAGGTTAGTCGTCGTCGGTACTAGGTACTCAGTACTCAGTACCAAGTACCAAGTACCAAGTTTTCAGTACCAAAGACTAATCGCCTCACTCACCACTCACCACTCACCCACTCACC
>JAKEHX010000522.1 GCA_022614795.1 Planctomycetaceae bacterium
AGACGACCTTGGGCGTGAATGCGATTTACTGCCATGGATGCCGATGCTCGCAGCCGCGTGTTGGCCGGATTGGGCCGGCGCAACGGTCGGCTTGTGCGGCAATTGGGCTATGAGCAGGCGCCTGAGCAGATGCCCGTGCAGACGCCGGCCGAAGATTGTAGGGCTCGATTTCGCATGGAGACGCCTGGTGCCAGTGCTCGCGTGCCGTCGCGCTCCCCTGCCCCGCTCGTCGAATTCGAAGACCTGCTCATGCTGGGCGACGAAGCGCTGCGGCGCGTGTTTGCCGCGGCCGATCCGGCCGTGCTGATGCTGGCACTGACCGGCGCCCCGGAGCCGCTCCTGGCTCGCATTCTCCAGCAGCTTCCAGCAGCGGACGCCGCGACGCTCTGCCGGCGGCTGAATCATCCGGGGCCGATTCGCCTTTCCGACATCGAGACGGCCCAGGAGCAGATCGCCGCCGTCGCCCGCCGCCTGGCCGAGCAAGGGACGATCGTCGTGCCCGGTTCCCGCCACTTTGCCGCAGCAGCGTAAGGAGCCACCGTGGCAGGAATCCTCAAAGCCGGCCAGCCAGCGTCCGCCGCGGCACTGGGCCCGTCGTCGGTGTACCAGTTCGAAGACTTGGAAGACGACTGCCGCAACCGTGCGCGTCGCGAGGCGGAAAGAATCGTCGCCGATGCTCACGCCCAGGCCGCTCATCTCAGGCTGCAAGCCGCCGAAGAAGGTAAGCAAGAAGCGCTGGCTGCGCTTCGTGAACGCATCGACCAGCAAGCACAATCGGCAATCGAGGCGCTCGGCCGCGCCGCCAGTGCCATTGAGCAATCGCGCGAGGCCTGGCAACAGCAATGGGAGAAGCACGCCGTCACGGTCGCGCTGGCCATTGCCCGCCGGATCGTCCGCCGTGAGCTGGCTCACGCGCCTGAAATCGCCGTCGATCTGGTCCGCCAGGCTCTGGAGCTGGCCAGCGGAAATCAGCGGATCGTCGTGCGGATGAATCCCGCCGACCACGCCAACCTCGGCCCCCAAGTGGCGAAAGTCGTCGAGCAGCTGCGCCTCGTGGGACAGACTCAGATTGTGGCGGACGCGGCGATCGACGCAGGCGGCTGCAAGGTGGAAACCGACTGCGGCACGATCGACGCCCAGCTCGCCGCGCAGCTTGAGCGGATTGCCGAGGAACTGGCGTAGCAAAATCACCGATCATGTTCGACCTCGTCAACCAATTCGACATTGCCAACCAACTCGACGCCGCGATGCCTCTGGCGCTCGTGGGGAGCATCGTCCGCACGAAGGGGCTCGCCGCTGCGGTGGCGGGTTTTCCAGCACCGCTGGGGGCGGTGGTCCAGATCGAGCGCCAGACCGGCGGCGCGGTCGAAGCCGAAGTGATCGGCTTTCGCGATCGCCTGACGCTGGTCTATCCGTTGGGCGAGATGACCGGCGTTCGCCACGGCAACCGGGTGCGTCTGGCGAAGACTTCGCGGGGGATACGCGTCGGGCCAGGCCTGTTGGGCCGAGTGATCGACGCCCGCGGGCAAATTCTGGATGGCGGACCGCCTCCGCATCTGCCTGATCGGGTACCGCTGTCGCGCACGCCGCCATCGGCCATCGAGCGGCCGCGGATCGACACGCCCCTGGCGACCGGCGTGCGGGCCATCGACGCTTTGCTGACCTGCGGCCAAGGCCAGCGGCTGGGCATCTTTTCCGGCTCGGGCGTAGGCAAGAGCGTCGCGCTGGGGATGATGGCCCGCTATACGTCGGCCGATGTGAGCGTCGTTGGTCTCGTCGGCGAGCGCGGCCGCGAGGTGAATGGTTTTCTGGAGCGCGACCTGGGAACATGCGGGCGGGCGCGGAGCGTCGTCGTTGTGGCGACCAGCGATCAGCCGGCTTTGTTGCGCGTGCAGGCAGCGATGGCCGCCACCAGCGTCGCCGAATATTTTCGCGACCAGGGGAAAAACGTCCTGCTGATCATCGATTCGGTGACGCGGCTGGCGATGGCCCAGCGCGAGATTGGCCTGGCCGCGGGAGAGCCGCCGACGACCCGCGGCTATCCGCCGAGCGTTTTCGCCCTATTGCCAAAACTGGTCGAGCGGGCCGGCCGCGCCAGTCGAGGAAGCATCACCGCGTTTTATTCCGTGCTCGTCGAAGGGGACGATACGAGCGAGCCAGTGAGCGACACGCTGCGCGGCCTCCTCGATGGCCACGTGATCCTGTCGCGGCGGCTGGCGTCGCAGGCGCATTATCCGGCGATCGACGTGCTCGAAAGCATCAGCCGGCTGTTCCTCGACATCGCGTCCCCGCAGCAGCAGCGGGCGGCGCAGACGGTGCGCGAGCTCTTGGCCGCATACCGCGATCACGAAGACCTGATTTCGATCGGCGCCTATCGGAGCGGCGCGAACCCGGCCGTCGATGCGGCCCTGGCAATGCGCGACGAGATCAACCTGTTCCTGCGGCAAGCCGTGTCCGACGGCTCATCGATCGAATCGGCCCGCACTCAGTTAGTCCATCTCGCCCAGAAATGCCTTGCGGCCCGCAATCGTAAAAATCTGATATCTGAAATCTGAAATCCTATGTTCCACTTCCGACTCGCAGCAGTCCTCCGGCTGCGGCTGGCCGATCGCGACCAGCGCCGCGCGGAACTGGCCGCAGCAGAGCGGATCGAGGATACGCTGCTCACCCAGGCCGACGCCTTGGCCCGCGAGCGGCTTCAAATTGTGCAGCGGTCCCGAGCGCTCGCCTCGCCCGGAACAGCAGACATCGATCGCCTGATGGCGACACATCGCTACGTCGCGGCCCTGCGGGCGAAGGCCCAAGAGCTGGCTGAACAGCTGCAAGCGGCCCGGATCGAAACCGAGCGGCGGCGGCTGGTGCTCGTCGAGGCCAATCGACAGGTCCGCGTGCTCCAGAAGCTGCGGGAGAAACAACAGGCGGCTCACCAGGCGCGCGGCGAGAAGCAGGAGCAGCTACTGCTGGATGAGAGTGCACTGGTTGCGTTCCTGCGGGCCGCGCCGGCCGGCAAGGATGCAAGCGGCTAGTACTGCCGATTGGCCTTGCTGAAACAGTGGTTTTTCGCGACAAGTCGCAGTCCGCCGGTGCGCTCCCAGCGGTACACCGGGAAGGGACTCCGATGACAAGCACTCCAGCGACAAGCGTTGCGCCAATCCGCCGTCTCGATGAAACCCAAGAGCCGCTTCAGCCGCTTGAGTTCCAGGAATTGGCCAGTTCGCCGCCTGCGGGCAGGAAGGCAGCTCTCGAACTGCTCAACGACATCGATCTGAACATCCGGATCGAGCTGGGCCGGACGCAGATGTATCTGGAGGATGTGCTGAAGCTTCGCAGCGGCAGCGTCGTGACGCTCGACAAGCTGGCCGGCGATCCAGTCGATGTGCTGGCCAATGGACGGATCGTCGCCCGGGGCGAGGTCGTCGTGCTCAACAATAATTTTTGCGTTCGTGTGACCGAGCTGGTGACGGGAGACGATGGCGAGTAGCGCCATCAAGAACTTTCGGATGCGATCGAGCCTTGAACCAACTCGACTGGCCCTCGCTTGCCTGGCACTGGCAGCCGGGTCCCTGCGCGCGCAGGATTCGCACGACCAGCCGCAGCGGTTGTCGCAGGCCACTCGGGCTGGCGCTCAACCGCTCAGCGGCCAAGCAATTCATCCAGTGCCCGCGGCCGAAGCGGCAAAGCACGAATCGATTCCGTCGTTCCCGTTCCGCCAGGTGGCGGCCAGCGGACCGGCTGACAACGATGCGCCCTCTGCCGGGCGGAAACTCGCGCCGCGCAGTTCCGCTGCTAAGCGGCCCTCCGCGCGTGTGACTGCTCCCACGCCCACCGCCGCCATC
>JAKEHX010000055.1 GCA_022614795.1 Planctomycetaceae bacterium
ATATCCGGCGCTACCAGGTGCATCGAGCCGGGAGCGTCCGCGGCCAGGCCGAGGGTTTGCGGCTCGGAGAGGGTGCCGGCGGTAAGTCGAATCGTGCCCTGCCAGGAGCGCGGCTCGCCTCCGCCCCAATCGATGCGGAGGCGGACATCGAGATCGGCGGCGCGGATCGGTTGCGAAGCAAGTGCCAGCGCAGAGGCGAGCGCAAGCGCCGCCCACGTCAGGGCGCGCCGCCAGATGGCCGTGCGCGGAGCGACTCGCACGGACGTTCGCCGCGGACATCCATGTCCGGTCATGAAGGGATCCGTCGTCCTGACGGTCCGAAATTGCGCCTGGAAGAAGCCGCAAAAATGCGGCGGGATTATAGGTTTCGCTGGCGGGTGCAGGCTACAGAGAATCGCGTGGGGCAGGCTTCCAGCCTGCCAGGAGTGAGAATCAGGCTCTCGACGAACCAATGCTGGCAGGCTGGAAGCCTGCCCCACTGCTAGCGGCGGGTGTCGGTGAGAATCTCGGGAAGCGGGGGCAGCGAGGCAAGCGTGCCCGCGGCGGCTGCATGGCTGAATTGAGCGGAGGCTGCCGCGAGCTGCTCCACCACCTCGCCGCAGCGGGAGGCGACTTCGTTCACTTCCCAGCGATCGTCGGGCTTGGCGAACAGCTTGCGGTACACTTCGTCATCGACGACTGCCGAACGGAGCAGCCAGGCCGGCGAGCGCACGGCCCACTCTTCTCGGCCGCTCGCCGCAGCCAGCTCGCGCGGCGGCATGTCCTCGCCGTAGACAATCGGCAAGAGGCTCGTGGCGAAGCCGCCCGCGGACTGAGGCGGCAAATCCAGCCACTGGATGAGCGTAGCCGCCAGGTCGCACGGCTGCACGAGCCGCTGCGTACGCGCCAGTGCGCCGACGCCGCCGGGCAGCCGCAACCAGAGAGGCACCTCCAGCAGCTCGCCATACAAGTCGTTCCCGCCGATCCCGCTGTGTTCGCCGAGCGGATAGCCGCGCGGCGACGTAACCGCAAGCAGCGCCTCTTCCCTTAGTGTCGAATCGTCGAGCGCATCGAGCAGTGAGCCGAGGCACGCATCGACCAGCGCGACCTGCCCCGCATAGGCGTGAACGTAGCCCAGCAGCACGTCGGGGTCATCGGCGTGCTTACTCGTGCGCGGCGGGTCAACAAAGTCTGGCGCGGCCGGATCGTCTTCGTCGGCAAATTGCTGCCGCAGCGCCGAAGGTGCATCCCATGGTCCCGCCATGCCACGACTGTGAATCCAGACGAGTGCGGGCTCGCTCGCGCTCCGAAGTCGTTCGATGGCAGCCAGAAAGAGCTTGCCGAGTCCCGCGAGTTCGAATTCGTCAGCCGCTCGCGAGACGGGCTCAGCGGGGAGCACGATTCGTTCGGCGAAGGACGCCGCGCCCGGCAGCTCGGCGACTAGCGGCTCGTCGGTCACGAGAACCGTGGAAAGGCCGGCCTGGCGGGCAGCATGCGGTAGCAGAGACTGCGGCGTAATCGCGGTCTCTAGCACATGCCGGCCCGTCCACCAGGCGCGATAGGCGAGGGCGAGATCGGGCGAATCGGCCAGCGCCGTTTCACAGAGGAGCGATTGGCTTGCGAGCCGATTGAATTGAGGCGTGTCCAGCCACGTATTGCCGTAGGGGCCGAGATATCGGGCACCTAGGCGGTCGATTACGACGACAATTGCGCTCTTCATAGTCGTCGTCACGCTTCGCGCGACAAATTCCTCACGCGGAGCGTGAGGACTACGGTGCCTAGTTCAAATTCCGCACGACCCCCACGACTACGCCGATGACGTTGGCCTCTTTGACATAGATCGGCTGCATTGACGAATTGGCGGGCTGGAGGCGGATGCGATGCGATTCCGGGAACCAATACTTGAGCGTTGCCTCCCCCTCGGGAGTTTGAGCGACGACCATCTGTCCCGGCTGAGCCGTCTTTTGCTTTTTGCAGACGACGAAGTCGCCGTCGGAGATGTGGGCCTCGATCATCGAGTCGCCGGTGACCTTCAGCACGAACAGGTTTTTCTTGTTGAACATGTCGGCGAAATCGACCCGCTCGCTCTGCTCCCAGGCCAGCGTGGTCATTCCGGCGGCGACAGTGCCGGCGAGCGGAAGCCCCTTGCTCTCGGCCAGAATTTCAGGCGCCAGCTCGATCGCCCGGGCGATTGCCCGATCGGCCTTGCGCACGCGGTGCAAGAGGCCCTTCTTCTCCAGCGCCCGCAAATGGCACATGACGCCGTTGGGCGAGCTGATCTGAAAGTTCTCGCCGATCTCGCGGACCGTCGGCCCATAGCCGCGGGCGAGAATCTTGTCGCGAATGAATTCGAAGACGGCCATTTGCCGCGTGGTGAGAGTGTCGGTGAGATGTGCCATACGTGTTCCTCCTGGCGCCCGCTGAAATAAACAGAGTCTAGGTGGTGTAGTTTAGACCAGCACTTGATAGGGAGCAATAGTCAACCTATACAATTTTTACATATTTGTCGCAAGTAGTTGTCACTACATGACTTAGAACGAAACATTTTGAGCAGTTCCGGCCCGTTCACTGGCGACAAATGCGGTTAGCGCTGTGGTTCACCTACACATCTCTCGCATCCCCGTGGTCCGCGAGCAACCACGCTCCGTCCTTCCGTCCCTCCGTCGAATCAGGTTAACAGCGAAATTTGCCCAATCGACGCCCCTTCTGGACCTAACTTCCATCGCGGCTTTGCGTTGCGCGTGGTTGACAGGTTTTCGCGACTCGTGTTCACCTGCGCTGCCCGGCGCCTCGGATTTTCCCGCGTCGATCGCCTCCGCTCGTTAACACCACAGGCGAAATCGGGGGATCCCGTTAACCTCCCTTCGTTCCCCCTCGTCCTCGAAGTCCTGCCCATGACGCCGATTCGCCAATCCCGCCCAATCCAAATTTTCAAAGCGCGTAGCTTCCGCGACAACGAAGGTCCAGACTCCGTCTGGGTCAGGGCATGCAAGATATCGAACATCTTGCTCTTCTCTTGTCCCTCACGGAGTGAGGGGCTACTTGAGTGCGGAAGGATTGCAATCTGTCATCGGTCGCCGCGTCGCCTCGGTCGAGCCACTGGCCCGCAAGCCACCACATATTAGATCAACAGTACACTTATCTGTCAAGAGACCTACTACAGATTGTATGTCCACTACCCATGACCTACTACATATAGTAGTTGGCCCCCTGAAAGTAGCAGGCAGACTCGGGCAACGCTTTTGGATTTTGGAGTGCGGCGACTTGTCGCCGCTTTGAATGGTGGAGTGCGCGGGCGACTCCGCGTGCCGTCGCCAGTAGTGTCCTAATTTGAAATCTGGCGCATGAAAAAGCCGCCCGTAGGCGATTTGCACTTCGCACGTCGAGCGCCACAACTTACCTGCCGAACGTTCATGAAGCGATTTGTCCGGTTGACGATTTGCTTCTCGAAAAAGCTCGACAATCTGGCCGCTGCCACCGCCATGTTCATGGCCTACTACAACTACTGCTGGCAAACCCGCCATTCGGACAAGAGCGGTCGGTCGGGCCAGAGACGGCCCACGGCTGCGATGGCCGCGAAGCTCACCGGGCACGTCTGGAGCTTCCACGAGCTATTCGAGACGGTCATGCCCGCCAAGGTTGCGGCCTAGTGCCAGATGGTAGAATGCCCCGCTGGAAAACTAGCGGGGTTTTTATGCGCTTTACGATTCGGGATTTGCTGTGGCTGACTGTTGCTGTTGCGGCCTTCTGCACAGGCACGCAACTAGGTCGCTATTTGGAGCAACCTGCGGACCCGCGCGAAGCCAGCATTCGTGCGGCACTAGACCAGAAAACCGACATTGAGTTCGTCGAAACGCCGCTCAAGGACGCGATCGACTTCCTGGCCGAGAAGCACGAGATTCCGATCGTGCTCAACGCCAAGAATCTGGAAGAGGCGGGCGTGAATATCGACACGCCGGTCACCAAGCGGCTTAAGGGGCTCACGCTCCGCTCGACGCTGAATCTCTTGCTAGACGAACTCGAATTGACATATGCAGTCCAAAACGGCGTACTGATGATCACAGCGGAAGCAGAGGCGCAGAAATTAAAGAGTAAGCCTTTCAGCCAGATAGCCATGTGGCTGGCGGTGGCGGTGGCTGTGATCTGGGGAGCATTTCTGTGTGGCCGGGTATGGCGGCGCGCCAAGAATTCAAATTAGGACACTACCCCGTCGCCATGAAGATTGACTTGCCCCACAAGCACCGTTAGCATCGCAGGCAGATTGGCGTCAAATGCGGGCTTTCTACGCGGAGTATGGTCGATGAAAACTCGCGCGCGACTCGTGCTGGGAGCCTGCCTGGTGCTGGCAGCCGGGGCGTTTCTTCCACCCGCGGCTCGTGCAGTCACCCCCGAGAGCCCCGAGGTTCGCAAAGTCCTCGATAAGGCATTCACCTATCTGACGACGGCCGCGGAAGGACGCCTGGGCGGCAAGTGCCTGATCGGGCTCGCGTTCCTCAAGGATGGCAAGGACGAATCGCATCCCAAAATCGCCGAGGCGGTCACCGCCTGCCAGAGCACCGCCAAAGCAGAGGCCGACAAGATCGCCGCCGACATCTACAGCACCGGCATCGCGATCATCTTTCTCTGCTCGCTCGACCCGAGCAAATACGGGAATGAAATCCAGAAGCTCCGCGACTCGCTCGAGCTGCGGCAAAAGACGCACGGCGGCTGGGGATATGCCGACAAGCCGACTGGCGACACCTCCATGACACAGTATGCCGTGCTCGCCTATTGGGAGATGTCGAAGGTCGGTTACATCCCGAAGCTCGATTCGACCGAGCGGGTTGCGAATTGGCTCCTCCGCACGCAAGACCCGGGAGGCAACTGGGGCTATCAAGGGAAAGAGGCGGAAGGGCGGATCGGATTCGATCTGGTGAAGCAGGACAGCGCCCGTCCGGGCATGACCGCGGCCGGCTTGGGAGCGACCTACATGGTGGCCGACCTGCTCGGTCTGGGCGAAGTGGTCGCCGAGCAGGATGCAAGTCTGCCGCCGTCGGTCCGCTCGATCCGCAGGGGGCAGCCGCAACAGGCCCGCACCCGCAAGGTCGATGTCCGCCGCGTGCGGCAGGCCCAGGACCGGGGCCGCGAGTGGATGAAGAAAAACTATGAGATCGACGTGCCGAACTTTCCTTATTACTACCTGTATGCCCTCGAACGGTATCAGAGCTTCATGGAAGCGGCGGAAGGCAAGTTCCTCAAGGAGCCGCGGTGGTATAACGACGGCTATGCCTGGCTAAAGAAGAAGCAGCAGGAGGACGGGAGCTGGCACGACACCGACGGACTCGATCCGGTGAACACGGCATTTGCCGCACTGTTTCTGCTCCGCTCGACGAAAAAGGCGATCGAACGCTCGAAGAGTTACGGTGAAGCGGCCCTGGCAGCGGGCCGCGGTTTGCCGGCTGATCCCGAAGCGGTCCGCGTGCGCGGCTCGCAGGTGGTTTCGAAGAAGCTCGACCTGCCAGCGGGCGAGTTAATCGAGATTCTGCTTCAGCCGGACCATGCGGCGTTTGCCGCGGCGCTAGCCGACGGGGACTATCTGGCCGGGCAAATTGTCGCCGCCGAAGCGGCCAGTCGCGGCGAGCTGCTCGCCCGGCTGCGGACGGTCGCGCGCGCCGGGGTGGGCGATGCACGGCTGGCGGCGACGCAGGTTCTCGGCAAAATCCGGGACCTGGAGAGCGGGCCGACGCTGGTCGCCGCGCTCGACGATCCGGAGTGGCGGGTGGTCCTGGCCGCTGACGAGGCGCTGCGGAACATCGGCCGGTCGCTGGCCCCCAGCAGTCTCGGCGAAAAACCCGACAAGGCAGCCCGAGCGAACGCCGTGCAGCACTGGAAGCAGTGGTACGTGACGATTCGCCCGGACGCGCAGTTTGAGAATTAGTGGGGCAGGTTTTGAGCCTGCCGCGAAAAAACATGTCGCGCGTCTCGAACTTTCCTCCTATCGCCATCGCCGCGGCGCTTGGTCTGGCAATCGGCACGATCGGCTGCAATCGGTCCGCTCCGCCAGCAGACGCCGCCGCGTCTGCCGGTAGTCCTGTCGCTCCTGAGCGGCCCGCGGCGCCGCCGGCGCATTCGGTCGCAGTGGCAACCGCTGCACCCGCCGAAGCCATCGCGACCGGGCCTTCGCTTGCCGACCGCCTCAAGTCGCTTGGCGCAACGTCGCCGGAAGTTGAGGCACATCTCCGCGAGGCATCGTTCGACGGCGGTGCGTCCTCGTCGCTGGTCGTGCTGGCCGGCGGCCGGCAGACCGACGTGGCCCGCCCCGCTCCCGACCGCCACGAGCGCTGGGAAATCCGGTTCCCCTCGGGCACCTCGGTCGAGGCCTATGCCCGCCAACTCGACTTTTTCAAGATCGAACTGGGCGTGATTGGCGGGCAGCAGCAGGTGACCTATCTGACCAACCTCTCGAATCCCAAGCCGACCAGCCGCCAGGGAGATGGCGCCGCCGACCGCCGGCTGTATCTGATCTGGCAGCGGGGAGCGATCAGCGAGGTCGATCGGCAGATTGCGACGCGCGCCGGCCTGACACCCGGCGGCGCGGTCATCGTCCACTTTCTTCCCAAGGAGGTCGAGGAGGAAATGTCGCGGCTGGAGGATGCGTTTGCCAGGCAGCTGAAGATCGCCAAGATCGCTAAAACGGTGTTTGGCATCACGTCGTCTGGGCAGGACAGTTATCGCTTTTACGTCATTGAGCAGAAGGCCGATTTGCGGTAAGTCGTTTGTTCACGTCCGCTCGCCGCGGCTCATTTCTCACGCATGCCCAAAAATGCCGCCGAATTCCTGAACGACCTGGAGCACCGGGGCCTGGCTCCGCCTGGGGTGATCGCGAGCCTCAAGGGGCAAGTGGCCAAGGCGGCGTCGCCGGTCGCGCCGGCCACGATTGCCAAGCTGCTCGTCGAGAAGGGACATCTGACGCAGGCCCAGGCCCAGCAACTGCTCGCCGCGACGCCGGCCGGTGCAAAGAAGCCAGAGCCGGCGGCGGCAAAGAAAGCCGCGGCTCAATTGGCTCCGCTCAACTTGCAGCCACTGGACGACTTGCAGCCACTGGACGACCTGCAGCCACTGGATGACCTGCAGCCCGTCGAGAATCTCCAGCCGCTCGACGAGTTGACACCGCTTGGCGATGCAGCGCCGCTGGGTGATACGGCGCCGGCCGATGCGGTCATTCCGCTCGACTACCTTTCTTCACTCGACCCGCTGGCGGGCACGGGGCCCGCGAAGGCCGCGCAGGCTGGACCACATGCTGCCGCAGCGAAACAAGCCACCCAGCTTAAACCGGTGCCAGCGGCCGCTCAGCTGGCCAAACGCAAAAGTTCGCTGGGGCTGGTGCTGGGCGTGCTCTTGCTGTTATTGCTGGTCGGCGGTGGAGCCGCGGCCGCCTATTTCCTGATTCCGCGCGGCGGTGGTGAGGAGGCACTGGCGGCTGCTGAAGCGGACTACCAGGCGAAACTATTTGACGCGGCTGTCGCGAAATACGACGCCTTCCTTGCCGACTACGCAGCCAGCGACGAGGCCGCTGCTGCCCGCGTGCGCCGGGCGGCGGCCAAGGTGCTGGCGGCCCGCGCGAATTCGCCACAGAACTGGCAGCCGGTGCTCGTCGCCGCCAAGGACGCGCTGCCTGCGGTTGCCGGAGCGGCGGAGATTTCACAGGTGCAGGCGGAACTTGCACCGCTGGTGATGGATATGGCGGCCGGGCTGGCCGACGAGGCTGGCGAAGGCGCCGCCACCGCCGACAAGGTTGCCGCGGCCCGCGAGGCACTTGCCCTGGCCGGCGACGGACGCCTTGTCCCCGGCTCCGCGCGCCAGTGGCAGCGGCTGGAAATGGCGGAGGAAAGCGTCGCCCGGGCTGCATACAACCTGGAGCGAACGAAAGTCGTGGCCGATGGCGCGGCGGCATTCAAAAAGTCTGCCGAGGCGGGCGATATCGCGGCTGCATTTGCTGAGCGGGCGAAGCTGCTGGAGGTGTATCCGGACGCGGCCAACGATTCATCGCTGCGCGATTTGGGACCGGTACTTTCCGAAGCGGCGGCCGGCAAAGTGCAACCGGCCGAGTATTCGGCAGCGGCGGAAACGGCCGACAGGAAAACCGCGATCGCGGGCGACATCGTCTTCACGACGCCGATCAAGCCAGTCG
This sequence comes from Planctomycetaceae bacterium, assembly GCA_022614795.1. Taxonomy (GTDB): domain Bacteria; phylum Planctomycetota; class Planctomycetia; order Pirellulales; family Pirellulaceae; genus CAYLLN01. The sequence goes on from JAKEHX010000055.1 coordinate 8,150, forward strand.
CCGCGAGCGAGGCCGGCCCGCCGGTTGTTTTCGCCGCCGCTGAAAACGTGTGGGGCCTGGACAGCGCGACCGGCCGCGTCCTCTGGCGGCGGCCTGCCAGCGGCATGCAGCCCGCGGTCGCTTTGACGAGCGATCCAGCCGGCGACGCCTTATACTTCGACGGCGCCGCCCGCGAGCTTGTTCGGGCTGCGGCGCGCAGCGGGCAGGTCCGGTGGCGGCACAAGCTGAGCGCACCGCTGGCAGGGTTGCCGTTAATCGCCGGCAACCGCTTGCTGGCCGCAACCAGGACGAGCCAGGTCATCGCTCTCGATATTCAATCGGGGGCTGGACAGTCATCTGCTCAACTGCCTCAAGCGGCGCGCGTCGGCCCGATTGCCGTCGCCGGCAGGCAGTATCTGGTGCAACTGGCCGATCAATCGCTCCTTTATGTTCTTTCCGCTGGCGACCTTCAGTGCGTGCGGGCCGTGTATATCGGCCACGAGCCGGCGGCAGTTACGCTCGCGCCAACGCTGCTGTCCAAGCACCTCGTCGTCGCCGAGAACCGCGGCAGCTCGACGAGCACGCTGCCTGTCGTGATTCTCGATGCGGCGGGCCTGCCGCAAAGCGTGGTGCAGCAGATCGAGCTGCCCGGCCATGTGCTCGCCCCGCCCGTCGTGCTGGCGGGCCGCCTTGTCGTGGCGACCGATCAGGGGCGCGTGCTCGCGTATGAAAGCGCCGCCGACCCGACCAGCGGCCTCAAGGAAGTTGCCAAGGCCGAAGTTGGTGCGGGCGCGGGCATCACGCGGTATCCAGTCGCTTTCGAAAACAATCTGCTTATCGCCGGCCAGGGACTTCGCCAACTTGGCCCGCCGGCCGGTGGTTTCATGAAACCGGCTTGGGCGGCGCTGGGTGACGATGTGCTGCTCGGCCCGCCGCAGGCCGTTGGCGACACGATTGTCACGATTCGCAAGCCAACGAGCAGCCCGGGCGTTGTCGCCGCGGGAGTGAGCCGCGCGGATGGAAAGCTGCGTTGGGAAACGCGTTTGGGCGAGCCGCTATCCAGCGCTATGCTGTCAAGCGACGGCCTCTCGATTCGCGTCGCCACCGCCAGCGGGTCGAGCGGGTCCGTGGCGGCGGCTGACCTGACTGGGCAGAAAGTCGTCTCGCTCACTCCGGCGACGAGCGCCGGCGCTCGTTCCGCGCCTCAGGCGGGCCCGTCAATTGTCTGGCGAGAGGGAACGGTCGTCGCCAGCCCATCCGGCGCGATTAGCTATGTCGACTCCAAAACGGGAGCGCTCAAGGCTGAACCATTTCAGATTCGTTTGCGGCCTGGCCAGCGGCTCGCGCACTGTCGAATCGCTGCCGCAGGCGAAAAGAGAAGCCAGCTCGTTGTCGCCGATGGCGAGCAGTCGCTATACGTCGTCGGGCTGGCCGATGAACCAGGACCACAGCTCGTTGCGCTGGCATCTGCGCAGCTTGAGGCGCCGACTATTTCGGACCTGGCCGTCGGGGAGAACAATGTCGTCGGACTGATCGATCGTCGCGGGCAACTGGTGACGTTTACGGTGCCCGACCTCAAGCCGATTGCCTCACTCGATCTGAAAGCCGGGACCATCGTCGCCGGCCCGACGCGGATTGGCGACGTCGTAGTGCTCGCGACTGACCGCGGCGAGCTGGTCGGCCTCGATCGCTCCTTGGGTCAGTTATGGAAAGTCCCTCTGCCGCACGGCCCGCCGGCTGGCAACCTCGTCGCGGATGGAGCGAATTTCGTTATGGCCTGCCAGAGCGGCTGGCTGTGCCGGCTCGATAGCACAACCGGCGCGGAAATCGCGGCTATTGATCTGGGTCAATCGCTGGCAGGAACTCCGCTCGTGATCGGCGGCGACGCGATCGTGCCCACAGCGGGCGGCGCGCTATTGCGCGTCACGCTGCCCGCGCAAAAGGAGGCCGCGCCATGAAGGCCGCTCGCCTTCTCTGCATCCTCATCCTCTGCTGCCTGCTCGCTGCGGCTGCCCGCGCCGACGATCCGCTCTATTTGCAGCCCCCCTACGATGAGATCGTCCTCGACGAATCGAATGGGCGGGCCATTCTCCGCGTCCAGCCGTTCAATTTTCCCGGCCGCCGCATGCCTTCGCCAAGCGACCGCAAGGAGGACTTGGAATTCGAGCTGGTCGATCGGCCGGGCGAGAAGTTCGCCGTTCCGTGGGTCAACGTCGCGGACATCCGCTTCTTCGAAAGTCTCGTCCTAGCCGAGGCCGACGCGAAAGTCAAAGAGGGCCGCTTCGACGAGGCCCAGCCGTACTTTCAGTTCCTCCAGGCGAACCACAAGGAAACGCCCGGTCTTTCGAATTCGATCGAAACGCTGCTGTACGTGCAGGTCGGGGCGGCGTTTCGTGCCCAGCGTTACGATGAAGCCCTGGCCCTGCTCGTCGAGCTTTACGGCCGCAATCCAGCGCGGCAGGGAGTGAGCACGGCTTACGAGCGCGTGACGGCCGAGCTGGTCAAGGGGCACATCGCCGCCGGGCGCTATGCCGCCGCCCGGGGACTCTTGCGAAATCTTAGCGAGCGGTATCCCGCGACGAAGACGACGACGGTCGCCACGTACGAAACGCAGCTTAGTGGCGAGGCCGCGGCCCTCTTGGAGATGGCCAAGGCGGCCAAGGCTGCCAGCAAACCGCGGGAGGCCTACGAAGCGGTTCACAAGGCGATCGCCCTTTGGCCGACGCTTGCGGGCGCGAGCGAGTTGGCCCGGTCGCTGCATAAGGAATATCCGGTCATCGCGGTCGGCGTCGTTAGTCCGCTGACTGGGGCGGCGACGCGCCGCACCGACGACTGGGCGGCCTTCCGCACGAGCCGCTTGCTCGCCACGCCGCTGGTAGCTCCCAGTGCTGATGGGGCTGGATATAGCAGCTCGCTAGGCGACCTTGCGCGGGGCGAAGACCCGCGGCAGATTGCGCTAAAGATGCGCGACGATCTGACGTGGGCCGCGCCACCGCGCAAGCTCAGCGGGCAAGACGTCGCCCGTTGCCTCATGGCAGCAGCCGACCCAAAGCATCCGCAATTCGACCCGCTCTGGGCCAGCGTCCTCGGCGGCGTGACGGCCAGCGGCAGCGATGTCCAAATCGACTTCCTTCGCCCGCAGCCGCTGCCCGAAGCCTGGCTCGTGCGGCCGATTTGGTGGGAAGGAGGCCCGCCGGCATGCGGCCCCTATCAGCTCGAAAGCCACGCCAATGGCCAGAGCCGCTTCGTCCGCCAGTCGGGCTACTTCGCCGCGGCTGGCTTACAGATCGCCGAAATCACCGAGCGCACGTTCCCCGACTCGACCGCCGCCCTGGCGGCTTTGAAGCGCGGCGAGATCGGCCTGATCGACCGGCTCAGTCCGTGGGACGTCGCCGCGGCAACTGCCACCAGCGGCGTGAGCGTCCGCCGCTATGCCGGTCCGACGGTGCACGTGCTGATTCCCAATCCCAACAAACCGCTCGTCGCCAGCCGGACGATGCGGCGGGCGCTGCTCTATGGCATCGATCGCGAAGGAATTCTGCGACGCGGTCTCGTGGGCGGCTTGGACCTGCCGGGCTGCGACGTCGTCAGTGGGCCTCTGCCAAGGGGAGCAGCCGGCGACCGC
>JAKEHX010000523.1 GCA_022614795.1 Planctomycetaceae bacterium
AGCCGAGGCGAACAGCTTGCGGAGAAACGAGCGGCGAGTGCGTGAACCACTGGCGGAGTCGGACATGGCTGGCGCTCCTGGAGAGAAAGGGGCTCGAGCGTGAAATGCTGTAAGGCCACATTATCCTGGCGGCCGGCCGCGCGAATCAAGAATTCCCACGAGTCGGAAGAAGGGGTGGTTCTATAGCTGAAACGCGCCCGAGTTCAGGCGGGATTTCCTGAAGTCTGGCGACTTCAGCTACGTGATTTTCTAGTCCTCGCCGCGTCGCGGCAGGCTGACGTGCGCCACTTCCCAATTGTCGCCGATGACGGCCAGGTGCCGATTGTCGGGACTCGCCCATAGGCGGCGGGCCATGCGAAAGCCACTCGGAAAGCTGAGCAGCTCGCGGCGCGTAGCGACGTGGAAAACGCGGATCCGTCCGTCGTTGCCACCCGTTATGAGCGACCTGCCATCGGCGGTGAAAGTGACCGCGAGGACCTCGGTCGGATGGCCGATGAGCTCGCTAGCGGGCTTGCCATCGGGCGTCCAAAGCCGAGCCGTGCGGTCGTTGCTCACGGTGGCAATCAGCTCGCCGCCTGGGCTGTAGGCGATGGCGTTGATGTTGTTCGTGTGCCCGGCGGCGAGTGCAATCTGACGCTGCGTCTTGAGGTCATAGATCGCGAGCCGGTTCATCGTATCCACGGCCAGGCGCTGGCCGTCGGGCGAAAACGCACAGTCGGTGCAGCTGGGCGCGGCCAGGGCCGCCACTTCCCGTCCCGTGTCTGGATCGATAATCAGTACATCCTCGCGCTGGTATGCGATCGCCGCGAGCAAGCGGGCGGCCGGCGAATAGATGAGCCGCTGAAATGTCGCGTCGCCGTGCTTCCAACGGAAGAGCCGGTTGCGCGTGCGCCAATTCCAGATGACGATATCGCCGGTCTTGGAAGCAGCCGCCACTTGCTCTCGTCCCTTGAGCACGGCGAGCGAGTCCCAGTGGATGTCGGGCTCCTGCAAGGTAAAGCGGCGCGTAGAGGCGTCGGGATCATAGACCTCGATTCCGGCCCGCTCGCGGAGGACGAACAACTGGGTGCCGTCGCGAGGATAGTCGGCGGCGTAGTGGGCGTCACGGTCGGTCTGCCACTTGGAAATCAGGTCTTTTCCCTGTCGCCAGGCGCGAATTTCCCCGTCGCCGCCGGCCGAGAGAAAGCGGCCGGGCTGCTTCAGCGTGACGAGCGACCACGCCCTGCCGTTGTGGGCGAGCCATTGCTCCTCGGCAGAATGGAGTGACTTCTCCAGGGCAGAATCGGGGAACTGCTCACCCAGATAAAAGGCGCGAATCGCCCCTGCCCGATCGCCGGCGAGCAAACGCCCGTCGTGCGTGAACGCCAGGGATTGGACTGGGTCGTGAAGCTGGCCGGCCGATCGCTTTCGCACCTCCGCGCGATCCGCCCAGCCCAAAGACGAAGGCCGCCAGAGACTCACCGCGCGGTCATTTCCGCCCGTGGCCAGCCACTTTCCATCGGGCGAAAATGCCAGGCAACTCAGCTTGTCGTCGTGCCCGTGCAATCGATGGAGCAGGTTCTTGGCATTCAGGTCCCAGACAATGGCATCGTGATCTTTGCTGGCCGAGGCGAGCAGCTCCTCCACCGGCGAGTGCACGATCGACTCGACTGGTCCGGTATGTCCCTCCAAGACGCCGTCAGCAGCCAGCGTCTGGGCATCCCACAGGCGGATCACCGGCTCGTCGCCGCAGGTGGCCAGTTTCCGTCCGCCATCGTAGAAAACCACGCCGTACGCCCGGACGTTGTGCGCCCGCCACTCGCGCAGGAGGCCGTGATGCACCGCGTCCCAAATGCGGACGAATCCGTCGTCGCCGGCCGTGGCGATCCGATGGCCGTCGGGGAAGTACGCGACGCCGTTGATCTCGACGTGCGCCGTCTTGATGACCCGTTGACTGGCGAGCGTGCGGGCATCGTACAGATAGAGACATCCATCAGCGGACGCCGCCGCCAATTGGCGGCTATCCGGCGACAAGCACAGCTGGTACACATCTTTGCCGGGATGGGCCAGGGCGAACGTGTCGCGCGTCGTCAAGGCCCAGAGGTAATGCCACTCAAAGCTGCGCAGGTCTGGGCGACCAGAGTCCGGCCGGCCAGGCGCCGGCCGCTGCCGCTGGAGCAGCTCGACGGTCTGGACGACATCGCCGGCAGCGTACACCTGGCCGGCGGTGTAGATGTCGTCGCGGTACGCCGATTCGGCCCGCTGCCGCTCGTGAACGACGTTCATCCGCTTCAGCCGCTGGTCATACGCCACCAGGCCCACGCCGAGCGCGACGACCACGGTCGTCAGCGCCAGCACGGCGGAGACTGCCTGGTTTCGACGGACCCAGCGCGTGGCGCGCTCGGTCATCGACAAGGGCCGGGCCAGCGTCGGCTTGCCCTCCAGGAAGCGGGCCAGATCGGCGGCGAGGTCGGCCGCGGCCAGGTAGCGCCGCGTCGGCGATTTGTCGAGGCAGCGCATGACGATGGCAGCCAGGTCGTCCGGAATCCGCCGCGAAAACTGCTGCGGATGAGGCGGCTCATCGACCAGGACGCGGCGGAGCGTGTCGATCGCGGTCGCGCCGCGAATCGGCGGCTGGCCGGTCAGCAGCTCATAAAGCACGGCCCCCAGCGAATAGACATCGGTCGGCGGCCCGATCCGCTCGGTGAGGCCGGCGGCCTGCTCGGTCGCCATATATTGAAGCGTGCCGAGCACCATGCCGCTGATCGTTGCTCCTGACGGCTGCTCGGCCATCTTCGCCAGGCCGAAGTCGGTGAGCTTGGGAATGAATGGCAGGTCCGCGGCCAGGCCGGCGTCCGCGCCGTCGAACAGGATATTGCTGGGTTTGATATCGCGATGCAAGATGCCGTGCTGGTGGGCATGTTCGACGGCTTCGGCCAGGGCCAGGGCGATGCGTGCCGCGAGCCGGGGCTCCACGGGATCGACCTTCTCCCGCAGCCACTGCTCGAGCGTTGGCCCCGAGCAAAAACCGACCGCCAAGTAGCAGGTGCCGTCGTGTTCGCCCGCTTCGAACACCGGCACGATGCCCGGATGCGACAGGCGGGCCAGGGCTTCGGCCTCGCGCATGAACCGCGACTTGAGGTCCGGGTCGGCCAGGACGCTGGTGCGAGCCAGTTTGAGCGCCACCTGGCGGTTCAGCACCCGGTCGCGGGCCAGATACACCATTCCGAACGCGCCCGATCCGACGGGCTGAACGATCTCGAACTTACCGAACGTCGGCGCCGGGCGCGCGTCCGAGCTGCCGGTGACCACGCCGGCCTGGGTGCCGTCGTCGAAGGATGTCTTCGCTGAAGCAGCAGCCGGAGAGTGCGCGGCGCTCTCGCTGAACCAGCCGAGCACGTGAAGCCGCTCGCGAAGCTCGTCGAGCTGTGAAGGGGCGGCATCCGCGCGGGCCACGGCGCGCCGATGTTCGTCGAGCAGTGCGCGCGTCGGGTTGTCGTCGGAGATTTGCAAGGCCATGCGCTCGCAGACGGGACATGCTTCGAGGTGCCGGGAAGCCGCCTGCTCTTCATCCGGCGGGAGCTCGCCAGCCAACAGGCCGCGCAGCGTCGCATTGGAGGGGCAAGCGCCCGAGGGGGGCTCGGCCATTGACGCGCAGCCCGCCGCCAGAGAATCTGTGCAGCCCGCCGCCAGAGAATCTGTGCAGCCCGCCGCCAGAGAATCTGTGCAGCCCGCCGCCAGAGAATCTGTGCAGCCCGCCGCCGGAAAAACCGTGCTGCCGCCGGCCGAATCCGAATTCATGATGGCCTGTGAAAAATGGCCGCGTCGCTGGTGAGGTATTCGATCTCGCTCTTCAAACGTGCGAGCACGCGAAACCGGGCCTTGTAGACCCAGGCCGCCGGCTTGCCCAGCGCCTGCGCGGCCTGGCGTGGTTTTACGTCGCGCAGCCACGTGGCGTCAAACGCATTCCAGGTCGCCTCGTCGAATTCCGCTTTGACCCGCGCCAGGGCGACGCCGAAGATGTGTGCATTGAACTGTTCCTGCCACGCGGCATCGACCTCGCCGCTTTCCTGGCCGGCAACCCAGTCGCCCAAACCGTCGCCGCCTCCTTTGCCGGGCCGGCGGTCGCGGTGCTCGTGGCGGGTGATCTCGCGCGCGGCGATCGTCCCCAGCCAATTGCGGAACTTGCCTTTCTCCGGGTCATAAACAAAGGTCTCGATCGCGCGATGAACATTGGCCAGAACTTGCTGGCTGACATCGCGGGAGTCGGCATCTTGCAGGCCCCGTTTGCGGCAATATTGGAACACGAGCGGCAGATAGAGGTCGACGAACGTTCGCCAGGCCTCGGCGTCGGACGCCTTGCGCAGCCGCGCCAGCAATGTGATGCGTGTGGCCGGCGGTTCGCTGAGACTGCCGCTGGTGGACTCTTCCGCCAAGGGTCGATCCTTATGCTTGAATGAGGACCGCCAATGTGGCCTGCCGCGGCCCGAACGGGCGGTCGATGTGCGGCAAGCCGTGTCCCCCAGTCTGCCCGGCAAGTGGAAATTGTTCAAGGTGCATTTGCTGGACTGGCCCCGAATTTCCCGCCAACCTGGTAGCCACGCCACTCGCCGCGTCACACAATCAGTGCCATGGCGCAAAAGACCGAATCCCAGCCGCCGCCGCTCCTGGCGCCGCCGCCGCGCATCGGCTCGATCGACGCCTATCGCGGCCTGGTCATGCTGCTCATGATGGCCGAGGTGCTGAAGCTGGCGCAGGTGGCCAGGGACGTGCCGACGGACTTTTGGAAGTTTCTCACACATCATCAAACGCACGTCGACTGGGCGGGCTGCACGCTGCACGACCTGATCCAGCCGTCGTTTTCGTTCCTGGTCGGGGTGGCGCTCCCGTTTTCGATCGCCGCCCGTGTGGCCAAGGGGCAATCGAATTGGCGGATGACGCTGCATGCCCTCTGGCGGGCGCTGGTACTCGTGCTCTTGGGCGTATTTCTCCGCTCGATGTCCGCGAAGCAGACCAACTGGACGTTCGAAGACACGCTGTCGCAAATCGGCCTGGGCTATGTGCCGCTGTTCCTCCTGGGTTTCACGCGTCAGCGGTGGCAGTGGTTGGCGCTGGTCGTGATCCTCGTCGCTTACTGGGGCTTGTTCGTGTGGTGGCCGCTCCCCACGCATACGTTCGACTATGCCGCGGTAGGCGTGCCGGACGACTTCAAAGGCAATTTCGTCAGTGGCAGCTTCGCTTCGCATTGGAACAAAAACAGCAACCCGGCCTGGGCGTTCGACGACTGGTTTCTCGACCTCTTCCCGCGTGAGAAGGAATTTACGCATAACCGCGGCGGCTACGCGACGCTGAGCTTCATCCCGACGCTCGGCACGATGATCCTGGGCCTGATCGCTGGCGGCTGGATCAAGCAATCGGGCGCGGCGTGGGCCAAAGTCGGCAAGTTCGTTTTGGCCGCCGGCATTCTCATCGCGATCGCCTGGCTGGCTCATGAAACAGGGCTCTGTCCCGCGGTCAAACGCATCTGGACGCCCAGTTGGACTCTCTACAGCGGCGGCTGGTGCTTCGTCATTCTGGCGGGCTTTTATTTCCTGATCGACGGAGTGAACCTTTCGTCGTGGAGCTATCCGCTCCGCGTGATCGGGGCCAACTCGATCGTGGCGTACGTCATGGCCCACGGCTGGGAGGATTTCATCATCGACTCGATCAAGCTCCACACGCGACCCGACATCTTTGAATATTTTGGCAAGGCCTATGAGCCGCTGGTGGCCGGAGGGACGGTGCTGGTGATCTTCTGGTTGATTCTGTATTGGCTGTATCGGCAGAAGATTTTCATCCGGATCTAGGATGTGGAGTGCGGCGACTCGTCGCCGCTTTGACTTTCGGAATTCGCGTGCTGGCGATAGTCCAAAAATCTCAAAGCGGCGACAAGTCGCCCCACTCCAAATCCCAAAGCGGCGACAAGTCGCCCCACTCCAAATCCCAAAGCGGCGACAAGTCGCCGCACTCCATAAAAAGGCTATTTCTCTTCAAACAACCCCCGCTGCTTCTCGCACAGCGCCGCCAGCCGCGGCAAATCCTCGGCAAGCAAATAGCGCTGTGCCACAAGTTTCTGCGCGGCGGCCATGTATTGCGTTCGATAATCCGCAAAGTCGCGATAGCGCTCCAGTAGCGCCGGCCGCGGATCGCCCGCCTTCTCGCGGTCCGACTTCGAGCGGGCAAATGGAATGTAGCCTCCTTGCAATCCGAGCAGCTCGCCCGCCGCACCGACCGACGCATCGCGCATGTTCCAGCTCGTGTAGGTTGCCACGGGCACGCTGATCGCCGGCAAGTTCAGCGTCCCCAGCTCGTTTCCATCCGGCTCGCATGCCGGCACACGGACCACATAGCTCTCCTTGACTTGCGGCGGCTCAATCGTGGCAATGCGGCGGCTCTCCCAATCGGGGCCGCGGTCCAAGAGCGACGGCTGATGAATCACCTGCGGATAGCTGACGCCGGGAATCCCCGGCCAGCCGCTTTCCTTTTCCTTCCATCCCACGAGGGTCTTGTCGGCGATTCGCGGGATCATGCTCGGCGGCGGTTCTTTCCCGTCCTTCACCCAGGCATCGAGGGCCACGACCAGCGCCCGCACCAGCGGCCGGTAGTCGGCCGGATTGGACGGCAATTGCCCGCTCCCCTTGGCCGCCGGCAGACCGCTCCCCGGCCCGTGCTGCGTGCCGCCGAAGGTGTAATAGCGGACTTCACGCGGCTCATTCGCGTCGCGCTCGCCGAGCGGATCGGTATGCACGAGCGAGCCGCTGCGATGCCAATATTCGCTCGACGACTGCGTGTGCATCACCTTGGGAACGACGCCGAGCGCGCGACAGCGGCGCAGGATGCCGTCCTCTCGGCCGCTCAATGGGTCCTTCTCATCGCCATATGTGAAGGGGAAATAGTCGGCTGGGAACGTGTGTTCTTCGTGCTGGCCGTTAGTCCGCGTCGGCGACGCGAAGCGGTGATTGAACGAGCCCAATCCGCCGCCGGCCACGTGCGGCATCACGCCGTCGAAAACGCGGCGGCCCTGCTCGTCGGCGTTGAATCCCTCGTAGAGAAACTGCCGCAAGCACCGGCCGCTCTGCGACGTGCCGAAAGCAAGCGCCCGGTCGAAGAGCGGTTTGCCGCCCTCGGTCCGGAGCGGATTGCGCTCGGTCGTGTCGTACTTCAGGCACGCGACCAGGTCCCGAATTCCCGCCAGCCCGACCCCCTGGACGATCGGCCCCTCGGCTTCGTAGACGACTTCATAAATCCAGCCGGGCTTCAGGCCCCCTTCGACCTCCAGCTCCACGAGCGGCAGCTGCCCCGTGCGGCCGTCGGCGGTCACCTCGCTCACTTGAAGCTTGAACCGCTCGCGCGGCACGCTTTGCCGCTGGTCGGCTTGGCGCTCGCGCATCGAAAGCGTCGCCGTGGCCAGGCCCTGTTTGCTTGGCCGATAGCTGCCCAGGCCCGCCCGGTGCGAAATCGACATCTTTGGCATGGGCCGCTCGACGACCAGCTCGTTGCGCACGATGCCACGGATCGGCTGGCCATCCTGCATGGCCACGGGGGCCGACATCATGAACTTGCCGCCGGGATGGACCTCGGCGATCCAGCCGCTCCACAGCACGGCGAAGCCCTGGCGGAGCAGGAAGTCATCGGCCTCGCCGTCGATGATCCGCGGTGCCGTCTTGCCGCCGCGGTTGTTCACCTCATAGAAGACCGCCCCGTTCAGCCGCGACCGATCGACTGGCAAAAGCAGTTCGAAGTCGGCCCAAAACTCGACCTTGCCCTCGCCATTTTTGGGCGCCAGGGGCAAATCGACGATCTGGCCGTTGGCCGCCAGATTGGGATTGAGGGCAAAATGCACAACGCCCGTCCAGCGCTCGCATGGGCCCCGCTCGCCGATCAGCTTGCCGCCGGCATAGGGCTCGCGCTTGGCAATCTCCCAGCGAGTGACCTCTGCATCGCCAAGGCCTGGCAAGCACAGCAACATCGCCACTGCAATCACACACCTAAAGTGCCGCATGGTGAACCTCGGAAATCTGAAATCCGAAATCTGAAATCCCAAATCTCCCCTACACCTTCCACTCTCCCCGCATCTGGTAATCGAGCAGCTTGTTGGCCTCGCTGTCCGCGGGAAACGTCTCGCTGGACGGGTCCCACTTGAGCGGCCGCCGCAGGGCGTAGCCGATGTTCGCCAGGTGGCAAATTGCTGCCGAGCGGGCGCCGATCTCAGCCGTGCAGATCGGGTCCTTGCGGCTGGCGATGCAGTCGAGCCAGTTCCGGGCGTGGTTGTCCGAGAAATAGACCCGCTTGTCGGCGTCGGTCAGCGGCTCCTTGAGGATCGACTCGGGCGTGCACTCGATCTTGTCGCGATCGACGTAGATCGTCCCCTTCTCCCCTTCAAACGTGCAGCCGCTGCGGCCGCCGTGGAACATTTCGACGCCGCTGGCATAAACGAACCGCAAGCCGCTGGTGGCTGGGCCGTCGGGGGGATGAATTTCGACCGGGCCGCTCGCGTCTGTGTCCATTGCCCACTGGGCAATGTCGAAGTGATGGGCCCCCATGTCAGCCAGGGCCCCGCCGGCATACTCACGGTAGTTCCGCCAGGCGGGAAAGTGCTTGTGAATCCCCTTGGGGCAGAGGATTTCGCTATAGCCCCTTTGCGGCGCGGGGCCGAGCCAAAGGTCCCAGTCGGTTCCGCTGGGAACGGGCTCCGCGGCCAGATCGCAAGCGACGGGGGGCGGGCCGACGCCGACGCGCACCGTCTTCAACCTGCCAATCCGTCCGTTGCGAACGTATTCCACCGCCTGCCGGAACAGGCCGCCGAACTCGCTCCGCTGCTGGCTGCCGGTCTGAAACACCACGTTGTTGGCCCGCACCGCTGCGGCGATCTTGCTCCCCTGGGCAATCGTGTGGGTCAGCGGCTTCTCACAGTAGATGTCCTTCTTGGCCTTCGCAGCGGCCACGCAGCCCAGGGCGTGCCAGTGATCGGGCGTCGCAATCACCACCGCGTCGATATCTTTGCGGGCCAACAGCTCGCGGAAGTCGTTGTGCAAATCGCATCCTTTATATATGCCCGATTTGACCGCCTCGGCATACTTCTTCTCCACGGTCTCCTTCGCGTGAACCGCTCGTTCGAGGGCGACGTCGCTGATGGCCACGACCTGCACCTGCTCGAATCCGAGGAACCGGTTGACGTGGCCGCGGCCCATCATTCCCACGCCAATAAATCCCAGTCCGATCCGCTCGTTGGCGGCCACGCGCCCGCGCGCGGATTGCGAGAGAATCGTTGGACCCAAAATCGCGGTGGCGGCAGTTGCCTGAAGCAATCGGCGGCGGGAAAAAGTAACGGTAGTCATGGACTGGCTCCATCAGGACCAATTTGCAGAGGAATGCGACGCCTAGTGTAAGCCGGGACCGGCCGGCACTCAAATCGGCGCGCCGGCTGACGGTCCCAGCGTCTGCCAACGGCCGCGGGTAGGGCGAAACTCTATCCATAACGCCTCGCAGGCGGGCAGGCTCACTACGCTTTCGCTGCTCGCAATTTCAGCAAAAAATTACACGCTTAATTCGCGAGAACTCGGGGAGAAACTGAGAATAGCTTCCGCGGCAGGGCTAACTCAGGCCTAACGCTTACTAGAGGTACTAGACTTAGGCCCCCCGTCCGCCAAACCGGCGTGAATGGCAGAATCGCCGCCGCACGACCAACCCGAAGCGTGAGCGAGGATTCCGCGCCTGTGCCGCCGCCTTGAAACCCGCGGAGCAATTTGGGCGGATGGGAAATCCGCCCTGCGTTCAACCAGATTGCCAAAGAGCGCGCAGCCCAATCACGCTATCTGCACGATGCGCCACTTCGCATTAGATCAAAAGTACATGTACTTGTCAAGCCCCTGCCACAGATTTCATGTTCCATGTTTGCCGGCCTTGGGAATCTCGCTACACGGTTGCCATGCTCCCTGCCACTTTGCCCAGAGTCGAATCTTTACTGTCCGGATCGGATCGAGTTGGTACACGGCCAGTGGGCGGCCGGACACACGATCATAGAGAGCGATAGCCGTGTACCGGCTCGTTCCCGCATCCAATGTGTCTTTGATTCCCAGCACGACGCAGTCTCCCACGAGCGCCGCGTCGATCTCCGGGTAGCCGATACTGCCATCGTACCTCTGACAAAGTTCGACGGCCCGAACCACAATCGGCTCTTGGCCAATCACCACGACGTCGTGAGCCAGCAGCTCATGCGAAACGGGCGTCGCACGTCGTAGAGCGGCTTCTGCTTCAGGGGGCGTGGGATAGGTTCCCGTGTGAACGCCGCGCATCCGCCCAAACACGCCGGTGCAACCGCGCACCGCCAGCTCGTAAGGGATGTCCTGAATCCACTCGTCGCCGCGCGGCCAGCCCCAGGCATTCGCCCCCTCCCAGTCGCGTCGCGGCGCTCGCGTGGTCCGGTCCAGATTCGCTTGCACCCAGCGGTAGCGAAAATTCCCCGGCAGGACCGCCGAGCCGCGCCAGTAGTCCGCAGCGCCATGCATAGCGCCAAACCCGAATGGAGAGAGCACGAAGAAGAACAGTAGCCCAACGTAACGCCTTCTCCCCAGGAAATAGGCCCAGGAAACGACGAGTCCCAGGAGGGCGACGAGAATGCTCACAACGTCAACCGCCGTCTCGAAAGGTGCAGGCCAGGAATCGACCAGGTCTCGGCGCACCGAATAGAGTACGGGCGTCATCCACGCTGCCCCTGCCAAGAACACCACTTCAACCGGGAGCAACCACCGCGACCCTTTCCATGTTGCGCGCGATAGCAGCCAGTTGACGAGCAGGATGATTGGTGCGATCGCCGCAATCATCGCAGCGAGGCCCCAAGAGAAAGCATGCCCCAGTCCCGCAATAAACGCCATCCAGAACGTCAATTCGAAGAAGTGAATCAGGCGGAACTGAAAGATCCGCTGTCGCTGATCGCGTGGTGAGCCAGGCGCGGTCGCCATAAACTCTCCTGCCGGCGGTACGATAGATTCCCCCATGCAAAAGAGCCCATCCACGCTTGTGACGTGCGCGTCTTTGGGCCGGAAAACGGGAACATTCTTGCGCTGGCGGCAGGAACAGGGGGACCCGGCTAGCGGCACGCGGAATGTGCCTGCTACCGCAGCGCCGGCACGATCTCGGCCCGTGATGCTTGCCAGGCGGGGATCAGACCGGCGACGACGCCCACCAGGGCGCTGACCGCCAGCCCCGTCGCGGCCAGCGAAAACGAAGGCAGGAAGGCGATCAGGATTCCTTCGGTTCCCAGGGACAGGCTGCTGTTTTGCAGAATGAGCAGCGCCAGACCGACGCCCGCCAGACCCCCGCACAGGCTGACCAGAAGGCTCTCGGCCACCACGAATGCGAAGATGTGCCAGCCGCTAAAGCCTAGCGTCTGGAGCACGGCATGCTCCTTGAGGCGGTCCTGCACGCCCATCACGGTGGTCGTCGCCACCAGGCCCAGCACCAGCCCCACGCAGGCCAGGCCCAGGTACTGCGTAAAGCCGACCAGCTCGACCAGGTCGGCCACGGCGCTGGCCTGAAAAACCCCCTTCGTACGCGTGTTCGTGGCGATGGGGCCGGCGCGAAACAGGTCGTCGATCGCCGCCGAGGCCCGCTGCGGATCGGCCTGCGGCTGGAGCACCACTTCCAGCTGCGTCACGGTGCCGACCGAGTTGAGCCCTTTGGTCCGCTGGAGGAAATCGAGGTGCGTGAAGATCATCCCCTCGGTCGATTGATCGGGGGAAGTGAAGATGCCGACCACGCTGACCGTGAGCATGCCGATCGAGAACTTGTCCCCCACCTTGATCCGGCGGCGATTGGCCACCGCCTGGCCGACGACCGCCGCGTCGCGCTGCTTCTCGAACCTCGCCCAATCGCCGCTGACGAGCGTCAGGTCGCGGACCGAGCGGAGCTTCTCCGCGGGGAGGCCGTTGAACACGACCACGTCCAGGCTGGCCCGGCAGTTGTTCATGAACACCTTGATCGGCACCGCGTCTTTCACGCCATCGACCTTGAGCACGCGGCCGGCATAGTCTTCGGGGATCTTGCTGGTGCTGGGGCAAAACCGGTTGGCCTGGAAGGCGATCAGCGTCCGCTCCGCCTGGCGGTCGCTCAAGAGTCGCGCGAGCCCTTCCTGCACCGCGCCCACGAACGAAAAGACGAACAGCGCCACCGCCGTGCCGCTGACGGTCAAAAGCGTGCGGGTGCGGTGGCGGTAAAGGGTTTTGAGGATGTAGGGAAGGAAGCGGAACATGACTCATTCCTCAATTTGCAATGTTCAATGTTCAATTTGCAATTGGACCAGCAGCAGCAGTCGGTCTCGGGGTGATTGCGAATTGTAAAAACTGGCGAATGTCATGTAACGGCGACTCGGTCCTCAATCAGCTTGCCGCCGACCAGCCGCAGTTGCCGCGTCGCCATCGCCGCGGCATTGGCGTCGTGCGTCACCATCAATAGCGTCATGCCCAACTCCTGGTTGAGCCGCTGGAGCAATACGAGGATTTGCTGCGACGTTTCCGCATCGAGATCGCCCGTCGGCTCGTCGGCGACCACGAGCGTGGGGCTGGCGACGATCGCCCGGGCGATGCCGACGCGCTGCTCCTGCCCGCCGGAAAGCTGCCGCGGGTAGTGCTCGGCCCGGTCGGTGAGGCTGACCGCTTCCAGCGCCACGGCCACGCGCCGCTCGCGCTCGCGGCCCGACAGCGGCAGCAAAAGGAGCGGCATCTCGACGTTTTCGTAAGCCGTCAGCACGGGAATCAGGTTGTGTGTCTGAAAGATGTAGCCGATGTTCTCGGCCCGCCAGCGGGCCAGCTTCGTCCGCGACAGGCCGGTGATTTCGACGCCGGCCACGCTGATCCGCCCGGACGTGGGGCGGTCGATGCCCGCGATCTGATTGAGCAGCGTGCTTTTTCCCGAACCGCTGGCCCCCATCAGCGAAACGTATTCCCCCTGCTCGATCGTGAGCGAAGCCTCATCGAGCGGGCGGATCGTGTGCCCTCCCTTGGTGAATTCTTTGGTGACCAGATCGACTTGAACTAGTGGCATGGGCAATTTCAGATTTCGGATTTTAGATTTCAGATTTACTTGCCGATGGTGGAGTCTTCGCGGAGTACGCGGATGCGCTCGCCGTTTTTGAGTCCTTCGCGGCCGGCGGAGATCAAGCGGTCGCCGATGGCCAGGCCTGACTTCACCTCGACGAGTTCCTGCGAGATCGGCTGGCCGAGCGTGAGCTGGCGCTGTTCGGCCAGGCCTGTCGACAGATTCGCGACCCAAGCGGTAGCACTCTCGCCTGAGCCTTCGATGAGTGCCCGCGGCGCGGCGATTCGTGTGGCGGGCTCGAGCTTGGCGCCCCCCAGTGGCTGTGGCGGGGCCAGGAAGGTCACCTGCACAAGCATGTCGGGCTTGATGACGGGGGGCGGATCGTCGATCGCCACCTTCACTTGCAACGTGTTCTTCTGAATGTCGGCCAGCGACGTGGCCGTGATTACCTGCCCGGTGAGCGGCTCCTTGACCGCCGGCGTTTCGATCCGCACTTTCTGGCCGACGATGACGCGCGGCACGTCCTCCAGCCGCACGTCGGCCCGCACTTGCAGCAGGGCCGGATCGTACATGGTGACGACGGTGCTGGCATCGACCATCGCCATGCCCGCCGCGCCGCCGGTGGGGCGCGAGACGTTCATGACTTTGCCGCCCGGGCCGGAGGTGAGCGCGAGAATCTTGCCCGCGATGGGTGCGCGAACCACGGTCCGCTCGAGCCGGAGGTCGGCGATATCCAGAGCAGCGGCGGCCAATTCAATCTGCGCCTTGGCGGCCGCCACTTTGGCGTCGGCCTCTTCCACCGCCCGGTGTTCGTCGATTTTCAGCTCCAGTTGCCGCTTGAGCACATCGCGGAGGGCCCGCATCGCGTCGCGCTCATGCTTGATCGCCGAGTGGCGGTTTTCGTGATCGTCCAGCTCGGCCACGGCCACGGCCAGCTCGCTCTCGGCCCGCCGCAAGGCGATTGCCGCCACGCCCTCGCCCGAGGACTTCTTGCTCGCCAGCTCGCGCTCGGCGAAGTCGCGCCGCGCCTGCGCGGCCGCAATCATCGCCGGGAGCCGGATCAGCTCGGTTTGCACCTTCGCCAGTTGCGCCTCGGCCTCAGCCAGCTCGGCCTGTCGCGGGATCGGCTCGGCGAGCAGCTTGCGGGTTGCGGTCTGCGCCGCTTCGGCCGCGGCCAGCTCGGCCTGCCGCAGCGCCAGGTCGGCTTGGGCCTGGCGAACGGCCAGTTTCGCGTCGCGGTCGATGAGCTGCGCCACCGGCTCGCCGGCCTCCACCTCTTGTCCTTCAATCACATTCAGCCGCTCGACCACGCCCTCGACCAGCGCGCTCACGAGCACCGGCGTCGGCCGCGGCTCGATCCAGCCGGCGGCCTGAAACAGCGGCGTATCGGCCGCCAGGACATCGGCCCGCGAGGCAATCACCGGCACGACGGTCACCGGGGTTGCCGGCAAGAATCGATCGCGGAGTGACCACGCCAAAAGTCCGGCGAATCCAGCCAGAAGCACGGCAGGAATCACCAGCCGCGTAAACCAGTTCCGCGGACGGCGGACGCCCGGCGCGGATCGCTGGGCGCGATCGACAGCCAGCTCGCGGAGATCGACTTTGGTGGACATGGCACTGCCCCTGCGGGGCGAAGCACCAAATCACAAGCACCAAATCTCAAACAAATCACAAATCCGAATGTGCAAAACGAAGACAGGATTCGATCGTTTTGGTCATTTTGATTTGTGATTTGGAATTTGTTTGGTCATTGATGCTTGGTGCTTGGTGCTTCGCGCATCAGCAATTTATCTTTTGACGTAAACACGTTTGGCCAGCACGGTCAGGTTGCCGGCTTCGTCGCGCTTCGCCTGGCCGCGGATGACGACGGTCTGAAGCTCTTTCACGTTCAGAAGCGTGCGGGCGTCGGTCGGCACGGTTTCGCCGGCTTCATCGACGATCTTGATCGTAGCTTTGGACTCGGCGATGCCCGACTCGCAGCAAAAGTCCCACGGTGTGGGACAGGTGTCCCCTTCCCGCTCGCTGCACGCAACAAGCGAGTGATCGGCGATCAGGAACGCGGCCCGCCCCTTGACCCACGGATCGACGTCGCCGCCGATGCGGCCGGTGATCGTGACTTCGTCGCCGTCCTTGGCCGCCTTGCGGACCTCGATGACCGATTTTGCATCGGCCGGTTCTTCGGCCAGGGCGTAGCGCGGATCGGGGGGCAACGACGGCGCATTCGCGGTGACTGGCCCGGAGCTAGTGCCGCAGCCGAGAACGGTGGCCAGAGTCCAAATGAGCGAGAGCAGGAACAGGTAACGCATGGGTTCTCCTTTGGGTTTCAGGTTTCAGGTTTCAGGTTTCAGGTTTCAGGGTTGGGGTTTCGGGTTTCGGGTTCCAGGTTTCAGGTTTCAGGTTTCAGTTTTCGGGTTTTGGGTTTCGCGGTTCGCGTTTCAGGGTTGAGTACCGAGTACCGAGTACTGAGTACTGAGTACTGAGTACTGAGTACTGAGTACTGAGTACTAAGTGGGCGCAGTCAGGACATGGGTGGCGCTTTTGGGTCAGGACATGGGTGGCGCGCTGAGGGGTTGTTAACTCC
>JAKEHX010000524.1 GCA_022614795.1 Planctomycetaceae bacterium
GAGCTGCTTCGCGCCGACGCAATTGCCGCGGATGAGCAGGCATCCGACTGGAGCGCTTTAGCCAACTGGCTGATCGCCCAGTCCGACCTGGCTAGCGAAGCACCGCCTGAATTGGCTGCGGCATTTGCAGAATACGCTCAAGCCCGAGAGAAATTGCTCGCCGGCCAAATCGAGGACTCGCGCGTTTGCCTGGCGATGTGGGATGGCACCGCCGTCGATGAGAATCTGCTCATTCGCGGCAACCACAAAACAACCGGCCCCGTCGTCCCGCGGCGAATGCTGGAGGCGCTTGCTATGAGCGGGGGGCGCTTGCCTGGGAAACCAGAGCCCCCTGAGGGATCCAGTGGCAGCGGCCGCCTTGCACTCGCCCGCCAACTCGTCGATCCCGCCAACCCCTTCACCAGCCGGGTCCTGGTCAACCGAATCTGGCACCACCTCTTCGGCCGCGGCATCGTCCCCAGCGTCGATAACTTCGGCGTCCTCGGCCAGCAGCCGACGCATCCGGAGCTATTGGACTTCCTGGCCCAGCAATTCATCCGCGATGGCTGGTCGGTAAAGCGGCTGATTCGGTCGATTGTGCTGAGCGATGCGTACCAAATGGCGAGCGGGGGGCGTCAGCCCCCTGAGGAATCAGCCGTCAGGGAACAAGAGGCTGATCCGCAGAATCTACTATTTCACCGCCAAAACCTCCGCCGACTTGAGGGCGAGGCGATCCGCGACGCCATCTTGGCCGTCTCCGGGCGGCTCGACCGCACGCAGTTTGGCCCCAGCGTGCCGGTCCACCTGACGCCCTTCATGCAGGGCCGCGGCCGCCCGGGAACCAGCGGCCCGCTCGACGGGGCGGGACGGCGAAGCATCTACATCGCCGTCCGTCGCAATTTCCTCGCGCCGATGATGCTGGCCTTCGACACGCCGATCCCACTGGGCACCGTGGGCCGCCGCAACGTGAGCAACGTGCCGGCCCAGGCGCTGATCTTAATGAACGATCCGTTTGTCGCCGAGCAGGCACTAGCTTGGGCCAGCAAGCTGCTGGCTGATAAAGAGGCGACGACTGAATCTCGCGTGCGCCGCATGTATTTGGAAGCCTTTTCGCGCGAGCCAACGGGCGACGAGTTGACGTCCGCCTTGGCGTTTCTCAGCGAGCAAGCGCGCGAATACGGCCTGGCTGACGCCGCTACCGACGAGCGCGTGTGGGCCGATTTAGGGCATGTGATTTTCAATGTCAAGGAGTTCGTGTTGATCGAGTGACGAATCGGCAAGCTTTTTGAAGTTTTCACTTATGTTCCCCTGCCACCGCCTGACGCCGCCACCCCAAAGCCGACGCGCCTTTCTGCGCCAGGCCGGCTGCGGCTTTGGAGCGGTTGCGCTGGCGGCGCTGTGGGCGCAAGGAGAAATTGGTGGAGCCGATGCGGTCCCCGCCGACATCGATCCACTTGCTCCCCGCGCGCCGCATTTCAAACCCCGTGCCAAGAACGTCATTTTCCTCTACATGGACGGCGGCCCCAGCCAGGTTGACACGTTCGATCCCAAGCCCCGGCTCAACAAGGAACACGGCCAGCCGTTCGCCGTGAAGATCGAGCCGACACAGTTCAACAACAACGGCAACACATTCGGCTGTCCATGGAAGTTCCAGCAATACGGCCAGAGCGGCATCCCGGTCAGCGACCTTTTTCCCAACGTCGCCAGGCACGTCGATAAGCTGGCGGTCATCCGTTCGATGACCAGCCAATTCCCAGAGCACACATCGGCGAACTACTTCCTGCACACCGGCACCGGCGTGCAGGGACGGCCGAGCATGGGGGCCTGGTTCGGCTATGGCCTGGGGAGCGAGTGCCGCGATCTCCCGGGGTTTATCGTCATTAACGGCGGGCTTGTCCCGCCCGGCGGCCTCGACAATTTCAACAGTGGTTTTCTGCCGGCGTCGTATCAAGGCTCGATCTTCACGGCCGACAATCCGCCCGTCGCGAACATCGCGAGGCAGGAGGGCAGCGACAAGCTCCAGCGCAACAAGCTCGCCCTGCTCAAGCAGCTTGACGCCCAGGTGATGGAGCGCCTGGGCCGCGTCGACGCGGTCGAGTCGGCCATTGCCAATTACGAATTGGCCTACCGGATGCAGACCGTCGTGCCGGACCTGATGGAAATGAAGGACGAGACCCAGGCGACGCGGCGGATGTACGGCTTCGATGCCACGACCAAGGGGACCGCCAGCTTCGCCCGGCAGTGCCTGCTGGCCCGCCGGCTGGTCGAGCGCGGCGTGCGGTTCGTCGAGCTGACTTGCCCCAGCCTCGGCCACGATCGTTGGGACCAGCATCAAAACCTGAAGTCCGGCCACGAAGACAACGCCCGAGCCGTCGATCAGCCGATCGCCGCCCTGCTCGAAGACCTACAGCAGCGCGGACTTTTGGACGAAACGCTGGTCGTTTGGTCGGGCGAGTTCGGCCGCACGCCTTTCGCCCAAGGTTCCGATGGCCGCGACCACAATCCGTTCGGCTTCTCGCTCTGGCTGGCCGGCGGCGGCGTGAAGGCGGGCACGATCTACGGCCAGACCGACGAATTCGGCTACAAGGCGATCGAGAACAAAGCCGAGATCCACGACCTGCACGCGACCATGCTGCACCTGCTCGGCCTGGACCACACGAAGGTCACGTTCCGCTTCTCCGGCCGCGACATGCGCCTGACCGACGTTCACGGGCATGTGATGCACGAGCTTGTGGCGTGATTCGAGGAAGGATAGTAGGATTGCTGGAGGAGATTGGCATGACTCAATTAAATATCTCATTGAGCGAGGCAGCGAATCAGTACGTTGCCGACCAAGTCGCTTCCGGCCGCTACAGTTCGGCGAGTGATTTCGTGAAGGAACTCGTGGAAAAGGCAAGCCGAGAGGCAGCGAGGGAGCACCTCGCAAAACTTCTCGAGGAAGGTGAGAATTCAGGGCCCGGAACGGAGTATTCCGAAGATGAGTGGGCCCGACGCCTGAGCGAGCTACGCGCACAGATTCCGCTGGGACGGCCGTCGTGAAGCGGAAATTCATCGTCCGGCCGCTGGCGGAAATCGATCAGGCGACTCACTTCCTTTTTCTTGGAAAGCGCAATCCCGCCGTCGCCCATCGCTTTCTCGACGCCATGGCAGCGGCACTCGCCCGGATTCGAAAGGACCCTGGATTCGGTGTGAAACTCAATATTCCGCGTCATGAGGCTCAGGACGTTCGGTTTTATCGCCCCAACAGATTTGAGTCGTACGTGCTTCTGTTTCGGGTTACGGACGATTCCATCATTGTGCTCCGCATTCTGCACGGTTCCCAAGATATCGATGCCGCCCTGTCCGAGCCTTGAGGATACACATTCGAGGATGCGAACCTCGCATTGATTTTCGCGTCTTACGGAATGCGGTAAGCTACCCACGGCCCCACCCGGCAACGAGTCCAGCGAGCTATGGTGTTTGCCACGTCTGCTTCAGCGCGTGGCTCAGATTGCCAAATCTGCAACGCTGGTCACTCGGCGTCGGCCGGGTTCGGGGCCTCCTTTTGATCGATTTACCGCCGAGGCGGCAGAATACGAGGAGCCAGATCGAGGCAGCCATGCGCAGCGACGAACTCATCATCAAAGACACCCACCGCGGGCTCTATTGCGAAGACGGCGTGCTCGTGAAGGTGCTCGGCGCCGGACGCCACAAGGTCAAGAAGCCCGGGCCCTGGCCGTGGAGCGAGGAAACCAAGGTCGAGGTGGTCCTGGTCGATATGCGGGCCCGCGATCTCACCATCAAGGGACAGGAAATCCTCACAGCCGATAAAGTGGCGATCCGCGTCAGCATTCTCGTGCAGTTCGCGGTAGTCGACCCCAAGGCGGCGCTGCACGCCGTCGCGAATTACGAAGACCGGCTCTACAGCGACGTCCAGCTCGCTGCCCGCCGCTCGCTCGCGGCCATGACGCTTGAGGAGATCCTCACCAACCGCACCCGCTTCAGCGAAGATATCCTCCGCGATGTCAAGGAATCGGCGGCGAGCTACGGCGTGGCCATCTCGCGGGCCGACGTCAAGGACCTCGTCTTTCCGGGCAATCTCCAGGAAATCATGAATCGCGTGCTGGCCGCCGAGCGGATGA
>JAKEHX010000525.1 GCA_022614795.1 Planctomycetaceae bacterium
CCCAAGCCCAGCATGGCGATGCCGCCCGCGTCGAGATTTGCTGCGAATGCGTGCGGCTTGCCGGCATTCTGGATGATCGCGTACACGCCAAACGCCACGACGCCCGCCGCCAGCGACAGGACGATGATCCGCAAGTTCAGAATCTGCTGGCGCAGGGGCGGAAGCTGCGCCAAATCGCCCGCGGTCCATGTCGAGCCCGGCGTCATCGCCGGCGATTGATAGGGATTGGTCATTGGTCCCGGCTCAGAAACTTGGAACGTGAAACTTGGAACTTGGAACCCTGAACCTTGAACTACTTGATCCCCGCTCGCGCCCGAGCCACCAGCCACCGGTTATACGCCGCGAACTCCTCGTCCGAGTCGAAATAACTATCGACCGGACAGTTTTGCGGCAACATTCCCGCGGCCAGCAGAGCCTCCGTCTGCGGGCTGATCAAGGCCCGTTCGGCCCGCAGTCCCAGTTTGGCGATCAAGACCGCGAACTTCTCGCGCCAGCTCTCATGGATCGTGCTCCCCATTGTCAGTGCGTAGTTGAATTCATCGCTGCTCAGCCGCACGTGCAACAGCTGCGTCCTATCGGCCAGCGGCACGGCGAACAGGTCGGCGGCGATGCTGCGCGTCAGGTCAACCTGCACCCGCTCGTCGCTGACGATCTCGCCGTGGATCAGATGAGTCTGGGTCTGGATGGTCCGCGTCGTTTCCGTTTTGAACGCGCCGCACGAAATCACGAGCACGTCGTTCCACGCAACCCATTCCGGCGGCCCGTTGTATTTGAGCGGAATGCCCAGGTGCTCGTCGTCGAGCTTGAGCACGTGGACGCGCCGCGGCTGGCCGAGCGTGGGAACGCAGCTTTGGTCGATCGTCCGCGCCGGAGATCCCTGAGCCGACATGGCCCGCGCCACCGCCTCGGCCGCGGGCTGCGGCGCGTTCTCCCACACGATGCCGCCCGCCCGCTGAGCGAGCTTCCTGGCCACCGGCTCCGGAACGCCGGCATGCTGCGCGAGCACCGCGGCGACGAGTCCCCGCTCAGGCCATGGATAGCGATCGACGACGACGGCCTGAAGGGACATTTCTCAGGTAGCGGAAGTCGCCAGACTTCCGGAATCGAGCTCGATTACGCCCGGAACTCTGGCGAGTTCCGCTACATGCGCCCCTTATCGGCGCTGCTAGTCGCCATTATGCTAACCCCTTAGCCTCGAAAAGTCATTTCATCGCCCGATTCCCGATTTGCCCGCCATGCCCACGTCGGAACCCTTCGTCACCAGCCGCACTCAGATCGCCGGCGCGCCCGTTCGCGACCTGGCCGACCGCTTTGGCACGCCGGTTTATGTTTATAACGCCGCGAAGATCGTCGAGCGGGTCAATGACCTAGCGCAGTTCGACGTAATTCGCTATGCCCAGAAGGCCTGCTCGAACATCGCGATTCTGGACCTCGTTCGCCGCCACGGAGTGGTCGTCGATGCGGTGAGCGCGGGCGAGGTTCACCGGGCTCTCGCGGCAGGATACAAGGTAGCCAGGGGCCAGGAGCCAGGAACCGGGAGCCAAGAACTGGGTCGCGCGGAAATAGTCTATACGGCCGACATCTTCGACCGCGAGTCGCTGGACCTCGTCGTCAAGCTCGGCTTGCCGGTGAATTGCGGCTCGCCGGAGATGATCGACCAGCTTGGCGAGCGAGCGCCCGGACGGCAGATTACCCTGCGGATCAACCCCGGCTTTGGCCACGGCCACAGCCAGAAGACGAACACCGGCGGCGAGCAATCCAAGCACGGCATCTGGCACGAGCAGCTCGACGATTGCCTCGCGCGGGCCGATCGGCACGGCCTCGCGGTGACCGGCATCCACATGCACATCGGCAGCGGCACCGACCTGCACCACTTGGGGCAGGTCTGCGGCGCGCTCGAGAAGGCCGCGGAAGTTGTCGGCCGCAGCGTCACGACGATCAGCGCCGGCGGCGGTCTGCCCATTCCTTATCGCACCGGCCAGGCATTCGTCGATGTCGATCAGTATTTCCAGCTCTGGGACGCCGCCCGCAAGCGGCTGGAGGCGAAGTTCGACCACCAGATCACGCTCGAGATCGAGCCGGGCCGCTATCTCGTCGCCGAGAGCGGCTATCTGATCGCCGAGATTCGCGCCGTAAAGCAGATGGGGGGCAACACGTTTTATCTGCTCGACGCGGGCTTCAACAGCCTCGCCCGGCCGATTCTCTACGGGGCCTATCATCCGATGTCGGTGTGCCCGCGTGCTCGGGGTGCCACTGCTGGCTTGCCCAGCAGTGCCGACGGGCCCTTGCACGACGTCGTCGTCGGCGGACCGCTTTGCGAGTCGGGCGACATCTTCACCCAGGAGGAAGGCGGGTTTGTCGCCAAGCGGAGCCTCCCCGCCGCCGCCGTCGGCGACTACCTGATCATCGAACGGGCCGGCGCTTACGGCTTTGTGATGGCTTCGAACTACAACAGCAAGCCGCTGCCGCCGGAGGTGCTCATCCAAAACGGCCAGGCCCAGTTGATCCGCGCCCGTCAAACGGCCGACGATTTGATCCGCGGCGAAGTCATCCCCAAATAGCGACCCGTAGCTGAAGTCACGAGACTTCAGGCGGGTTTCCCTGAAGTCTGGCGACTTCAGCTACAAGTTAGTCGTGTCGCCCCACACGCTCGGTCGGCGCGAACCGCCGGCCCGTGTTCATTTCATACCGGTCCCGCAGTGGAGCATACGGCCGGATTCGCAGGCCATCGACAGAGTTTTCAAACACTCCGTCCCCCGGCACGACCAGCCGCACGTGGACCAGGCCGACGCCAATCCAGTCCAGATCGAATTCCGGATGCACGGCGCCAAACGGCAGCTTCAGGCGGGCGTAGCCCCGCCCGAAGTCGGCGGCGTCGATCGCCTGCGTCCAGCGCTCGACGCGCTCCAGCGTGTCGCCGCCGGAAAGCGGCGCGTGATGAAACACTCGCTTCTGCGGCGCGAATAGCTCCACCTCGACGGCCCCGTTGGCCGGCACGATGTAACCGTCGTCCGAAAGCGGATAGATCTCGACCAATAGGCCGTCGGTTTCAACATCACTGTCCCAATTCGCCAGGCGAGCATCGAAACTGACCGAGGTCACTCGCGGCTGGATGATCGGTGTCTCGACAGAAGCTGGCTCCTGGCCCCCGGCTCCTGGCCCCCGGCTCCTGGCTCCCGGCTCCCGGCTCCTCATCCCAATTGCCGTCTCCCGCAACCGGCCCAGTTCGATCGCCACGCCATCGACCGACGCCCGCACCACGCGGCTCCAATCGATCGGCCTCTTCATCATTGCGTCGCCTCGCGCAAAACGCAGCACCAGCCGCTCGTCGCTCGTCGTGGCATCAACGAAGCCTGTGAACTTTCGGCCGCTGGCGAGTTCCACGGTCAATAGCCTGGCCTTTGCGACTGGCGCTGTCGGCGGCTCCTGGGCCCGGCCGATTGCCGCCCAAGCCCAAGCGATTGCCA